>NC_006908.1:600000-777079 GCF_000008365.1 Mycoplasma mobile 163K | reverse complement strand
CTAATTATTTGTTTGTTTTTTAAAACCTGTAATAATAACTTCTTTTGATTTTGGTTGAATCACTTGATTTTGATCATCTAAATCTGCAGGTTCTTTACCTGCTACATATGCTTGTAAAGTTGCTGTTAATTCACCTTTTACATCATCAGCACTATTTGCTTTAAAAATATATCTAAAACTTACTCCATTTGATGTTACTGGGTTTAAAATAAAGTTATTTAAATTTTGAGCATTTACTTCTGAAGCTAAAGTTGTTAAAGAACCAACTAAAGTTGCTTCATGTTTATTTTGTTTTGCAAGTTCTTCAGTTATAACTTGATCAATATTTTTCTCTGTTGTTGTAGTAGTTCCGCAAGCAACTACTGCAATCATTGGAAGTGATGTTGTTGCAACCGAAGCTAATGAGATAAAAATTTTATTTTTTAATTTCATAATTTCCTTTTTTGCTCATATTTGTTATGCTTTTTATATAATTATTATGCTAGAAAAACCAAAAAATCAATAAAAAAATTATTCCACTTTTTAAAACTAATAATGAAATAAAAAAATTAGCATTAAATATTATTTAAAATAAATTTTATTCACTAAATGATTGAAATTATTAAATTATTAAACAAAAGTGTTAAGTGTTTTATTTTTCTAGTAAATAATAATTAACAATCAATTAAAATTTTTAATTTGTTAGCTATTTTAAAATACAAAAATCAATATTTTCAAATTCCTTATTTAATTTTAATCACTTTAAAACCTTTATCTAAAAAACAAATATAATATTAAAAATTATTATTCAAATATTTTGTTTTTTGTTATACTTAAATTATTATTTTTTACAAAATTTAATCTTATGGAGAAGAACTATGAAAAGAACGTATCAACCTAAAAAAAGAAAACATGCAAAAACACATGGTTTTAGATCAAGAATGGCTACTAAAAATGGTAGAAAAGTTTTAAAATTAAGACGTTTAAAAGGAAGATATCAATTAACTGTTTCTGATAAATAATTAATTTAAATTATGAAGAGAAAATATATTCTCAAAAAAAATTGAGAATTTCAAAAAATAATAGATTCAAAAAAACAATTTATTTTCCCAACTATAATTTTGTATTATAAAAAATCAGATTCATTTCAAATAGGTATTTCAATACCAAAAAAGTTTGCAATTGCTGTCAAGCGTAATTACTTAAAAAGGCAAATAAAATCTATTTTAGATCAGATAAGGCCTTATAATTTATCTTACGAAATGATTCTTATTGTTAGAAAGAATTATTTAAACTTAAATTTTTTACAAAAACAACAAGAAATCAAAAAAATTATAGAAAGGATTAGTAATGGCAAAGAAAAGATCAAATAAATACGATTTCTTTCAAGGTGTAACAACTAATCCTGTTCTTGAAAAAAAACAAAGAAATAAAAATATTTGAAAATGAATAAAAAGAGTATTTTTTGTATTTTTAGGAGCAATTACTTTAACTGGTTTGATCCAAACATTTATTTTCCCAACTTCAACAGCAGTAGGAAGTGGAACTGAATTTGCCGCAAATAGAAATGGAATAGTTCCTAATGTTGCAAGTTTTGAAAAAACAACTTTAACAATTAATGGACAGCAAAAAGAAGTTGGTTTTTTTTATAATGTAAATAATCAAATTGTTTTAAATGAAGTATCTGTAGCAAGTATTAGAAATCAAATAAATTCACAATCAAATTCGAATATTTATGGAACTTTTGACACAAGAACTTCTGCTGTAAGAATTATTACAGGAGCAAATACTAATAATAGAGATACTGGAATTTTTGCAAATGGAAACAATTTATTAGTAAAAAATACAGCTCAAGGTTCTTCTGCAACAAATAATTATGTATCTATTTTTTCAAGTGATTTTGATATTCCTTTTTTTATAACAGATTCAACAAATGCAGATAATACTTTATCAGGCGTGGCTTCATTTGGTCCTTTTATTGAAGAAATTCAAATTCAAAACATTGATGGAACTACAACTACTGGTTTTAGACTAAATAACTTACAAAAAACTAATTTAACTAGAGCCAAAATACTTTCAGATACTGTTGGAACAAACAATAATTTGACATTTCAACAAAGATCTAATTTGAATTTTTCTTTAGACATTTTACAAGCTTTATATATTCAAACACTTGGATTAAATGCTTATCAAAGTGAAAATTTTCAAAATACAGCTGCAGGTTTTACAGAGGTTTCTGCAAATACAAGTTTTATACAATGAATTAATACAATAACTTCAGGAGCAATTTTGAATGAAATTCAAAGAAATCTTTTAATTTCATATAATTTAGCGATTTCATCCTATTTAAATATCTCAAATTTTAGACAAAGCGCAAGAGTGGCAAGTTTGGATACAATAGTTTTTGATAAAAATTTACCTCAAGCAATTTCAACAACTTTTGATTCTCAAAATAACACAAGTACTCCTCTAGTAAGTAATACAAATCAATTTACAATTACTGATTGAGGACAAGCATGAGCTCAAGGACCTTGATTTGGTTTATTTGTTTATCCAATTAGTGCTATTTCAGTTGCTATTATTAATGGTTTCCCAAATCCAGCAGAAGTTGCTGCAAATGGTGGAAATTCAGAATTAGCTTCATTTGGAATAATCGCAGCAATTTTCTTTGTAGTATTTTTAGTAAGGATATTTTCATTTTTAGTAACTTCAAAATCTGTTTTTGCTCAAGTGAAAATGCAAGAATTAAATCCTAAAAAAGCAAAAATAGATGCAAAATATGCTGCTTTTAAAGGGAATAAAGAAATGGAAAGAAGAAAAGCTCAAGAAGTTCAACAATTATATAAAAAGAATAATGTTAAACTTTCTTCTCAATTCACATCTATTTTAGTTTCTATGCCAATTTTCTTTGCGATGTTTAAAATTATTCAAGGAATTCCTTCAATTAAGGTTACAACATTTTTAGGAGTTACTTATTCTGCAACTTCATGACAAGAATTATTATTTAATGCTAATTTTGCTTATTTACCAATTTTAATAGTTGTATTTGTAGTTCAATTAATTTCTCAATTTGTTCCAAGATTTTTAACAAAAAGAAGAACCAAAGAAAGAACAAATGTTTTAGAAAGAGAAGCATTAAGAAAGGCAAATCGTACTCAGAACATAGTTTCTTTTGTATTTGCATTCTTTGGTTTAGTATTAACAGCAGGTGTTCAAATTTATTGAATTGCTGGTGGTATATTTACAATTCTTCAAAGTGTCTTTGTTCACTATTTCCAAAACACAAAACTTTACCAAAACAAATTGAAAAAATATATTTAGTAAAACAAACAAATGTTTGTTTTATTTTTTAAAATTATGTATAATTAAAGAGCAAAATTATTGCACAAGTAGATTCACTTCTCACCCTAAGGTTCTTCCTTGGGTAGCAAAATAAAATACTGTATATATTATTATTTTATTATTGACGAGAAGTGGTTTTTTCCACTTTTTATTTTCAAATAAAGGAGAAAGTTATTTCAAACATAAAAAATTCAAGAAGTAGAATGCCTAAACCAGAGCATTATATTAATGAGAACATTCCTTTTAAAAAAGTTTTTGTTGTAGATAGCAACAACGAAAAACTAGGAGTTCTTACAAAACAAGAAGCACTTGATAAAGCTAAAGCAGAAAATTTGGATTTAGTTCTTATTTCTGTTGGTAAAAGTGAAAAAGGTGAACCAAGACCAATTGTAAGGATTTTAGATTATGGATTATTTAAATATGACCGTAAGAAAAAACAAAAAGAACTTAAAGAAAAGCAAACTATCATTGAAAATAGAGAAATTCGTTTAACACCAAACATTGGCGATCATGACATTAAATTTAAAGCTAAAAAAGCTCGTGAATTTTTAATGAATGGTGATAGATTAAAGATTTCTTTAAAATTCAGAGGTAGAGAGAAGACAAGACAGGAATTAGGCCATGAAACTTTAGAGAAATTCATTGCTTTATTAGATGATATTGCTCAAGTTACAAAAGAGGCTACTTTCACAGGTGGAAAATTCTTGGATGTTTTTTTACAACAAGATAAGAAAAAAGCAGCAAAGTTTTTAAAAGAAAATAAAAACATTAACAAATTAGACAACGAAGAGGATAATGATGGCAAAGAACAAAATGAAGCCGAAGAAGGCTTTAGCGAAGAGAATTAAAATTTCAAGCACAGGGAAAGTTAAGTTTGGTCATGCTTTTAGATCACACTTAGCACAAAACAAATCAACAAAACAAAAAAGACAATCAAAACACGGAACATTTATGCATCCAACTGATTATAAAAGACTGAAAGATTTAATGTAGGGGTAAGCAATGAGAGTTAAAACAGGTCCAATCACAAGAAAAAGACGTAAAAAATGATTAAAACTTGCAAAAGGATACTTTGGACATAAATCAATCGGTTTTAAAGTTGCAAAACAGCAAGTTGTAAAATCATGAACATATGCATTTAGAGATCGTAAACAAGTAAAAAGACACTTTAGAAGATTATGAATTGCTAGAATAAATGCCGCAACAAGAGCTCAAGGAGTTTCTTATTCACTTTTTATTAATGGTCTAAAAAAATCAAATATTCAAATCAATAGAAAAATGCTTTCTGAAATTGCAATTCATCAACCAAAAGTTTTTGATAAAATTTTAACAAAAGTTAAATCACATTTAAAATAAAATAATTATTGTAAATTATAGTCTTAAAGGACTATAATTTATTTATATTTAGTGGTTAGGTATTATGGATCAAGAACTATTAATTTTAGGTTTAATTATAAGCACTATAGCTGGAATTTTTTCAGCTATAGCTTTTATCCCTCAAACAATAAAATCAATTGTTTCTAAAAGCACTTTTGGGCTTTCTATAGGTTTAATAAGTTTTGGAATTATTGCTTCTTCAATATGAATCATATGAGGAATTTTGAGTTCAATTTATATTCCAAGCATTAATGCAACAAATAATGTTTTACCAAGCTCTCTTGGTCCTGGATTTGAAGCTGCTCAAACAGCAGCTCCTATTTGAACAAATACTCTTGTTTTAATTTGATCCTTAGCTTTATTGATTTCAAAATTACAAAACACATCTAAGGCTAAAAAATTAAATCTTACCGAAGAAGAATATTCTAATAAAAAAATTCTTGAAGTTTATAAAAAAAATAAAGCTAAAAAATCCTTAATTAGTAAAATGGTTTTAAAAATGATTAAATCATCAATTCCTAAAGAAGAGAGTAAGAATAATGTTTAATCCATCACAATTAGATTTAATGTTAACAATTTTATCAACAATCGCAGCAATTGCATCTGCTATTTTGTTTTTACCTCAACTATTCAAATCTTTCAGAACAAAAATGACTTCAGATACTTCTCTTTTCTTATTTATTATTTCATTTTTAGGAAGTGTTTTTTGATTAGGTTTTGGAATAATTTTAATGCTTCAAGGGCGCTTAGGAGCTTCTATAAATTTAATTTGGCAAAATTCTTTTGTAGGTATTATTGTTTTTGTCTTGCTGTCCTATAAATTATTACACATGTATAAGGCTAAAAAATTAAATATTTCAGAAGCTCAATTTTGTCATCAATTAAATTTAAAATCACATAATAAAAATAAATAGTAGGTTTATATTACTATTTTTTTAATGGTTTATAAGATAATCTATGTATTTTTGAAGGGCCAAAGATTTTAATTGCTTCTAAATGATTTTTTGTCCCATATCCTTTGTTTTTAAAAAAATCATAAATATCAAATTCATCATTATTAAGATTAATCATAAAATTATCTCTTTCTACTTTTGCAAGTATAGAAGCAGAAGCAATGCTAAAAGATGTATTATCTCCTTTTTTGATATTAATAAATTTTTTTGAATAAGAAAAATTGCTCAAATAGTCCAAAAGAATTATTTGGCTACCTTTTTCTTCAAATTTATTCAAACAACTTGTAGTTGCTTTTTTAGTTGCTTCTAAAGGGTTTAATAAATCAATTTCTTTACTGTTAATGTAGCAAAAATGAAAACTTCCATTTTCTTTGATCAAAATTGATAATTCTTCTCTTTGCCTTGGATTTAATTTTTTGCTATCTCTTACTTTTTCATTAAAAAAATTAGGTTTTAAATTAACACAAGCTACAACAATTGGACCTGCTAAAGATCCTCTTCCAACTTCATCACAAGCAATTATTGATTCAAATTCATTGTAAAACCGCTTATCAAAATCATATAATGAATTAGAAACCAATTTTTTGTTCATACTCTTCTAAAGTACCTCTAAATAAAATATTTTTATCTTCTCTTAATTCAAGAATTACATTAGAAACTTTTTTAATCAAAGCATTATTATATGTTGTAAAAATTAATCCAGATTTATATTGGCTCAATCCATCTATTACAGAATCAATACTTTCTGTATCAAGATGATCCAAAGGCTGATCTAAAATCAAAAAATTAGATTCTTCAATCATCATTTTCGAAAACATTAATCTAGCTTTTTCTCCTCCAGAAGTAACTGTTGAATCTTTAAAAACACTTTCACCGCCAAAAAGCATACGACCCAAAAATGATCTCATTCTTTGGTCACTATTATCTTTTGTTTCTTGAGTAGAATTATTTAAAGGTCATTTGCTTATTCATTCTAAAATACTTTCTTTTTTGGAAAAATACTCTGAATTATCAGCAGGAAAATAAGCATGCTTAATAGTCGAACCTCAAGTTACTTTTCCTTTAGTAGGTTTTAGTTTACCTACTAAAATATCTAATAATCTTGATTTAGCAATGTCATTTTCACCAAGAATAACCATTTTTTCACCTGGAACTAAATCAAAAGACAATTTTGAAAAAAGAATTTCTCCTTTTTCGTTAGTATATTCTAAATCTTCAACTTTTAAAATTTGCTTTCCAACAAGTTGCGAAATTTCAAAACGAATGTATGGGTATTTTCTTGTAGAAGGAACCAACTCATCAATTGTAATTTTTTCAAGTTCTTTTTTTCTACTTGTTGCTTGTTTTGATTTAGAAGCATTAGCTGAGAATCTTGCAATAAATTGCTTTAATTGTTCTACTTTTTCTTCTTTTTTAGCATTTTGTCTTTTTTGCATGTCAAGAATTAATTCAGATGATTCTTTTCAAAAAGAATAATTTCCAGTGAACATTTTCATTTTTGAATAGTCAATATCTACAATATTAGTACATACTTGATCTAAAAAGTCACTATCATGACTAACAACAATGACAATATTTTTATAATTATTTAAAAATTCTTCAAGTCATTTTACAGATTTTAAATCAAGTCTATTTGTAGGTTCATCCATAATTAAAATATCAGGATTTTGAAATAAAGATTGAGCAAGTAAAACTTTAATTTTTTCATTCGCTTTTAGTTCTTTTAAAGGTAAATTTCACTTTTTCTTGCTTATTCCCAAAGCACCTAAAAGAATTTGAGCATCATTATCTGCTTGTCAACCTCCAATATTTCCATAAGTTTCTTCTAATTCACTAGCTAAGTTGTAGTCTTTTTCAGTTGAATCAGGATTATTGTAAATTGCATTTTTCTTTTCGAGAATTTCATACAATTTCTTATTACCCATGATTACAACATTTGTAACATCAATTTCATCAAAAATTTCCCATGATTGTTGCAAAACAGAAATAGTTGCATCTTTAGGAAAAAGAATATCTCCTGATGTAGCTTCTATTTCTTTAGACAAAATTTTTAGGAATGTTGATTTACCCGCTCCATTTGCCCCGATAATTCCATATGTGTGTCCTGGAATAAATTTTAAATTGACACTGTCAAAAAGGATTTTATCAGTAAACCTTTTTGATAAATTTCTTACTTCAAGCATTTTTAGCTCCTTATTCTTCTTCTTTTTTTTCTTCGTCAAAAGGGTTTTCAAAAAGGAAAATGCTTTCGCTTGTAATGTCAGCATTTGTTGTTTTTGAAAAATCATTTTTGTCTAAAACATTTTTTTCATTATTTGAAGAGAACATTTCTTCAATTTTTTCTAAATTAACTTTTTCTTGAAGGAATGGCCCTTTTGAATTTTTAGTAGAAGAATCTCTTGGTATTTTAGATCCAGAATCTATATTTTTATTTTTACTGCTTTTAGGTAGAAATTTTTCATTGATATTTTCAACTTTATCAATGTCACTTCCAAAAAAAACTAATTCATTTGAATCTTCTTCTTTTTTACTTAGTATTTTAGTTTTTTCAATTGTTTTATTTTTTGGTTCTTCAAGTTCAAACTCAAAACTATTTTTCTTTACAACTTCTAATGTTTTAGAAGTAGTTGACTGGGATTTTGTGTTATTAACAACAGTCCCTAACTCAGTATTACTTGTTTTTGGTATTAAAAGTTTATTTTCAATTTTTGAAGTTTTATTTATCTTAGAATTATCACTTTCATCTAAATTTAAAGTTCTTGAAATCACATTAATATTTTGTCTTCTTTTTTTCTTTGATAAATTAAGCTCTTTTGTATCATCAATAAATTCAATGAAATTTGTTTTTATATATTCATTTGTTAAAACATCTTCTTTCCCCAAATCTAAAACATTTGTTTCATAATTAAATAAGTCAATTTTTTTAATTTTTGCAATTTTTGCTCTTTCTTGAATTCTTGAGATCGGAGAACCAAAAATTAGATAAAAAACTCCTGTTGAAATAATTAAAGTTGCAAATATTACAGAAAAAATTACTGTTCCTGCTGAAGTAAAAATGCTAAAAAATAAATTACCAATAATTCCTAAGTTAAGAGTATTAGGTAAAACCACATTAGAAACATTATTTACAGAAGAAAAAGTTGTTCACCAATTAGAAAAATTATTTATTCAAATATTATTTCCATAATCTAAAAAACCACCAGGACTAATAATTATAAGGTAAAAAATTGTTCCACCAATTAAAAATATGGCAATCGAAAAGAATAAATATCACAAGAATAAATATCTAATTCTAATTCATGTACTTACTTCACCTTCTAAAATAAACAATAGTCCAAACAAAAAAGTTAGTACATAAAAAATTGGTGAGAAAAATCCAAAAAGAGCTCCAATAGTATATGCATGGATAGTTGTAAGAACAGGAAAAGGTAAAAAAGCAAAAATTAAAAAAACAAGAGAAGTAATTAAAATTGCTGCTCCGATTAATTTTTTTCCCTTTCAAAACACAAACTCACTTGTCAATTTAATGTTTTTTCTATTTCTTCTTAAAGAATCTTTTTTATTTTTAAACATTTTAAAAATTATATTATATTCCTCTTTAAATTATGTAAAAAGACACTACAACAATAGGCTCTTTAAAAATTTTTTTGAAAATCTTCTTTCTTACATTTTTTCTAATTGAATTTAAAATTTCATTTTGGTCAAAAAATTCAACTTCGTTAATTTCATCCCTAACAATTTCATCAATTCATTCATTAACTTCATCTTTTTCAACTTGTGAAAATAATCCAACATAATTAATATTAATTTTCCCCACTTGTTTTTTTGTTTTATCACTAATTAAAGTAGAAATAGAAACCAAACCCTCTCTTGCTAAAATTTCTCTTTCGTGAATTACTTCTTTAGAAATATCCCCAACTCCAAAACCATCAATAATAACTTCTTCTAAATTAGGAAGTTTCTTGTTTCTTGAAGCAAGAGTCCCGTTTATAAATTCAGCAATTTTTCCATTTTGTAAAATAATAATTTTATCATTACCATAACCAATTTTTTCAGCTTCTTTTGAAGCTACAACCAAATATCTATAAAGTCCTTGAATTGGCAAAAAGTATTTTGGCTTTAACATTTTAACTATGTCATAGACATCTTGCTTTGCTGCTCGATATTGATAAAAATCATTATCACTAATATCTGTAATATTTCTTGTAATTCTTGCAATTTCATCTAAAGTATAAGCAGCATAAGATTCTAATCCATTTAATGGAGGAGCAATCATTATTACATGATCAGTATTTTTTAATTTTAAATACACATCATTATTATCTGTAATTCTAGTAAATCTTTGATAAAGTCTTTCAGTTGTTGCAGCTACTAAATAAATTGCATTTAAAATATTTCCTGCCTTTTCATAATCTTCAATTTTAGGAAATTGCATATTTGAATAAGCAATTTTTAATAAAGATAATAATTGACTATAAGCTCTACCGTATGGAACAACAGGGCGGTTATATTTAATTGCAAGATCTAAAATTTGTTGCATTGTTGCCATTTCTTCATCATAGCAACCCACAATGATTCTTTCATTTTCTTTAGCTTTAGAAAAAGTTTCTTCTAAAATTGGACTTAAATTTATTTTATTAATTGTATTTCCATTGAAATTACTAAAACCAGAATCCAAAATAAGTCCAATTAATCCTTTTTTGGAAATTGTGCTTTTTATAGCAGTAAGATTTGTTATTCCAAACATTTTTTGTTTTCCAACTTCACCTAAAACAACATTGCTTAAGAAAATAAAATCTCCATCAGAAGTTTGGAAATTAAACCCTAAAGAAAAAGGCAATGAACTTCCAATGATAAAAGGAATTATATCTATATTGTCAATTCTTGTTTTATTAACGATTGGAATTACTTCAAATTTGTTATGTCCAATTTTGTATTTACTAATTCTATCTAGAATAATTGCCTTACTAAAAGCAGAAGAATATATTTTTACATTATCAATCCTCATTAATAATCAAGGTAATGCACTAAATGAATTATTTTTTGTATCTGTGAAAAAAATTCCTTTAATTCTGTTTTTGTTTTTTTCCAAATAAGTAAAATCAGGAATGATATTATCAATTCCATATGTACTTTTAATAGGGGTTTTTGTTCCGGAGTTTATGATATAAATAGATTTATCCACTTCCAAAACATAACAATTTTTACCATTTTCATCTTGCCCACCTAGAGCAAAAAATTGGACTTTAGCCATTTGACCTCGCTTTAAATTAATCAGATTATTGTAGATTTCTTAAATGAAAGTATTCTTTAATTAAATAATATTTTATAACAAATTGATATTTATTGTTTATTTTTAGTATTTTTATTTTTAAATTCTTCAAAATTTTCGTGAAATAAGAAATTTTATCTTTATACAATTAAATAAAGGTTATAATTATAAGGTAAAAATATAGTTAATTTCGGAAGGAAAAAATGAAAAAAACCAAAAAAATTATTGTTGTAGGAGCTAATCATGCTGGGACTTCTTTTTTAAGAACAATTAGAAAATTAAAGCCAGAATATGAAGTAGTAGCATACGATAGAAATACAAATACATCTTATTTGGGATGTGGAACAGCATTATGAGTTGGAGGAGAATTCCATGATGCGAATGGACTATTTTACTCAAACCCTCAACTTTTAAGAGAAATGGGTGTTAAGTTACATTTAGAACATGAATTAGTTGAATTAAAATCAAAAGAAAAAAAAGTTATTATTAGAGATAATAATTCAAAAAAAGAATTCGAAGATTCATATGACATTTTAGTTTTTGGAGGAGGAACATGACCAATCGTTCCACCTCTACCTGGAGTTAATTTAGAAGGAATTATGCTTGCGAAAGTATTCCAACATGCTCAAAAAATTTATGAAAAAGCAAATTCAGCAAAAGTTCAAAATGTTGTTGTTGTAGGTGCAGGTTATATTGGAGTAGAATTAGTAGAAGCTTTTCACTTAAAAGGAAAAAAAGTTACTCTAATAGATATGGCATCAAGAGTAATTGACAAATATTTTGATGAAGAATTCACAGATGAAATGGAAAATAGAATGCGTAAAGCAGGAGTTAAATTACAATTTGGCGAAAAATTAATTGAATTTAAATCTAAAGATGGAAAAAATGTTTCTTCAGTTGTAACTGATAAAGGTGAATATCCAGCAGAAATGGTCATTTTAAGTATTGGATTTAAACCACTTACAAATATTAAAGGATTTGAATTATTTGATAAATACCAAAATGGTTCAATTAAAGTTGATCAATTCCAAAGATCTTTAAACGATGAAAACATTTACATTATTGGAGATGCAGCATCATTACATCATAATGCTTCAAAAGATTTCCGTCATGTAGCTTTAGCAACTAATGCTGTTAAAACAGGTCTTGTTGCTGCTTTAGATGCAGCAGGAATTCCAGTTCCATTCCCAGGAGTTCAAGGAACAAATGCAATTAGCGTTTTTGGATGTCATTATGCTTCAACAGGTTATTCAATGAGTGCAGCTAAAACTTTATTAAAAGAATTTGAGTTTAAATCAGAATTTATTTTAGATAATGACCGTCCTGAATTTATGAAAACACATTCAAAAGTTGCATTCAAAATTGTTTATGATCCAAAAACTTTAAGATTAGTCGGAGCACAAGTAGGTTCATGAGATAAAACAATTCATACAGAAATTATTTATGCAATGTCTCTTGCAATTCAAAAACAAATGACTTTACCAGAAATTGCTTTAATGGATGTTTATTTCTTACCACACTTTAACAAACCATTTAACTTTATGTTAGTTCCTATTTTAAAAGCTTTAGGAATTGATTATTCAAAAAAATAATTAAATAAAACAAAACTTTCAAAGAACACAAAAGTGTTCTTTGTTTTTTTCTTTTTATGGTAGAATTAAGTAGTTCAAAATATAAAAACAAAAAAGAAAGGAAAAAAATATGGCTATTAAAAAACCCTTTAAAAAAGACACAATCCCAGCTAAATCTTATGATGAAGCAAAATCAGCATTAAAACGTGGAAACATTTTAATGCTAGCAGTTGGATTATTATTAGGAACAGTTTTTGGAGCTTTAGTTGCTTCATTTGCAAATGATATTTTATTAGGAGCAATTGGAATCGGAATTAATGCTTTAGGAATTAATATTAATAATTTTTCTGATTTATCATTTCAAACAATTAGATACGGAAATTTCATTTCAGCTTTATTAACATTTATTATTGTTTCTTTATTTATTTTCTTTGCGCTATTTATTTACTTTGTAATAAGAAATATTAGACTAGACAATTTAAAGAAAAAATACCCAGAACGTTATGTTGTTGCAGCACCAAAACCTTCAACTGATGAATTGATTTTAGAAGAATTAAGAACTTTAAATAGAGCAAAAAGACTTTAATCAATAAAAAATCAAATTTAAAAAAAGAAAGCATAATGCTTTCTTTTTTTATAAAACAAGTAATACAATTAATCTAATCCATCGTAATCAAAATCTAAATCATCTTCATTAGAAGTTTTATCTTTTGTCTTTTTGTTTGGATTTTTATCAGAAGTTTTATTTTTCTTTTTAAAATTAGATTTTTTTGGCTGTGTATTTTCAATTGAATCATTTATTTCATCCACAAAAAGAACAGAAGTAATAATAATAGGTTTTCTTCTTTTTGCTTTGTAAAAATAAGGTTTCAATCTATCTTCAACAATTTGCTTGATATCTGGAACAGTTCAATCTTTTTTATTTTTAATTAGGTAAACTACCGAACTTCTGACCAAATTTCTTACATCTTCAAGTAATTCAACTGAATTTCTTGCATAAAAACATCCTCTTGAAATAATTTTAGGTTTAAAGGTAACATTATTTTTAGATTTATCAATTGCGATTACAACATCGACAAAACCACTTTCTCCTAATTGAGAACGATCATTAAAAACCTCTTTATTAATTGTTAAAATATTTTGACCATCAATAAAAGTTGAATTTAAATCTAATTTTTCATCAGATAACCAAACCTCATTATTTTTCATATAATAAACATCACCAATTCCAGGAATCATGACATTTTCTTCTTTAATTCCTGTTTCAATTCCTGTATTACCATGAGCAATTGCCATACGATACTCACCATGATAAGGTAAAAAATATTTAGGTTTAGTTAAGTTAAAAATTTTGATATGTTCTTCTTTATAAGCGTGGCCTGAAGTATGCAAGTATCCATCAATCTTATTTTCTTTAATCTCAGCCCCAAATTTATACAATTTATTAATCAAGAGTTCAATTTGAATTCTATTTCCCGGAATTGGACTTGAACTAAAAATAATCATATCTCCACTTTTAATATCGATTTGAGGGTGTTTTTTGTTGGCCATTCTTGATAAAGCAGCCATTTGCTCTCCTTGAGAACCTGTTGTTAAAATAACAATTTCATTGTCTTCATAATTTTTTAAATGTTTTTTATCAATAAAAACAGAGTCTTCGACATCGATATAATCTAATTTTCTTCCTATTTCAATTCCATTGACCATACTTCTTCCAAAAGCAACAACTTTTTTCCCAATTTCAGCCACTAATTTAATAATTGCTGTAATTCTTGTTAAATTAGAAGCAAAAGCTGTAATGATAGTTTTTCCTTTAGCTTCTAAAATATATTTTTTAATGTCATTTAAAATATCAGTTTCACTTGGTGAATGCATTGGTCTCATAGCATTAGTAGAATCACTTAATAAAACAGTAACTCCTTCCTTTCCCATTTGCTCAATTTTACTAAAATCTGTAAAGTTTCCAATTGGACGATAGTCAAACCTAAAATCACCTGTAAATAATACAGTTCCATTACTTGTTTTAAACCTTATTCCAAAAGCATCAGGAATTGAATGTTGAGCTGTTCAAAAATCAACAACAACATCTCCGAATTTATGAATACTATCTTTTTCAATTTCAATAAATTCAATTTTTTGCAAAATGTTGTGTTCTTGAAATTTCAATTTTAAAAATTGAATTGCAATTTTAGGAGCAAAAATTTTTGAAATTTTAACAGTTGCGACTAAATAAGGTATTCCACCAATATGATCTTCATGACCATGAGTAATAAATAAGGCTTGAATGTTATCTTGATTTGCTTTTAGATAAGAATAATCAGGAATAATTCCTTTAATTCCTGTAGTAAAGCTATCAGCGAATTTAATTCCTGCATCAATGATAAAAATCTTTTTGTTATGTTCTAAAACAAAAGTTGATTTACCTATTTCTTGCACTCCTCCAAGACCAAATAGTTTAGTAGGTTGCATATTACACTCTCTTTTCTTTATATGAATATGAATTTAATAAAGCTCTAAATCTTTTTCTATAAATCAATTATTTTCTTTATCAATATGATCAATGAACAATTTTCCATTTAGGTGATCTAATTCATGCTGGAAAACAATCGCTGGATATCCATTTAAATCATGAGTAACTTCTTCTTTTTTAAAATAAGAATATCCTTTTACAACGATTCTTTTACTTCTTTTAACATATCCCTCTTGATTTGGATGTTCTTCATTAACACTTAAGCAACCTTCACCAGTTCTTAAAGCTATTTTAGAAGTAGATTTTGCCAAAACCTTTGGATTTATCATCAAGTCTTCAAAAACCACTTTATTGTCTTCATCAGTAATATAGACATAAAACATCTGTTTTAAAATTCCATATTGAACTGCCGCAACTCCTACACCTGGTCTAAAAATAGTATTTTTACTTTGACTATTTTTAATGTGGTAAATCATTTTTTTAGCAAGTTCAATGTCTTCGTGACTTAAAGGTAAATTGATATCTAAAGATTTTTGACGCAAAATTTTGTTTGGTAGTTCGATCAACTTAACATCATATTTTTCCATATATTTTATATTATATTAAGATTTTTAAATAAACTTAAAAAGTCTTGACGAAAATTTTAATTTAATTTTCTTAGATATGGTGAAAAATTATATTTAGGAATATAAGTAATAAAAATTAAAGCTGAAATTGGTCCATATAGAAAAAGAGTAACAAAAGCTCATAATAGTTTTTGTTTATTGATTTTTTCACTATTTCATTTTGTTGTAAAAATTCAATAAGACACAATAATATTTAAAATAATTGAAATTAAAACAAAACTTCCTAGCATTGTTCCCAAAATAATAAAAGTAGTTGTAGAAAAACTAAATACCATTCTTTGATTTAAAATTAAAAAAGTAAAAGGTAAAACAATTACAATAAGCAACAATACAGATATTGTGTCCAAAAAAGCTGTTAAAATTGCAAAATTTTTAATTTTTTGTCTTGCTTTAATAATATTAACATCACTATTTTGAGCCAATGGATTTTTATAATTTCTTTGATAATATTTTGGTATCAATTTTAAAAATAAAGATGTTGCAATTAAACTAGCCACAAAAATTGTTAAAAATCCATAGAAGATTTTTGACAATTGAGCTTTTTCTTGAATTCAATCAGAAGCTAAAATTGTAATACCTGAAATAACATTTAAAACAACTACAATAAAACAAAAAAGAAATAAAAGAGTAATTAAAAATATTGAAATACCCAATTGAATATTAAATTTTAGATTATTAGTTTCAAATTCATTTCCTGTATTTTCAATTGTTCCAGGAATGCCCAAAGGGCTAATTATATAAGTAATTGCTAGACTAAAAACTATTGTAATAATTAATATTCAAAAAACTAAAGATAAAACAATAAGTTTCTTAAGTTTTTTTCTTTTGCTAATCTCATTATTTATTGCATCTGAAAACCAACTTCAATCATTAGAAGCACGCTCAGTATGAAAATTACTACGATTGTTTCGTTTGTTATAACCTAAACTTTTCTTATTGTTATAATTTATATTCAATTTAACTCCTAATTTTCTACAATAAATTATATTATACCAAAAAAATTTATCATATAAATTGCTATTTACAGTGATAAATTTAATTTTAGATTATCCATTTGGATTTTTTGCTCTTCACCTTCAAGATGACATTTACGGCATCTTGCTTGATATGATTCAGTATCTCCTAATAGTTTTTGATCTTTATCATTAGTTATTCTAAAAGTATGAGTTCCGGCATTTTTACAACTAAAACAAACAGCTTTAAGTTTTAAAACATCATCAGCTATTGCTAAAAGTTCCGGCATAATACCAAAAGGTTTTCTAGCAAAATCTGTGTCTAAGCCTGAAATGATAACTCTAATTCCTTTTGAGGCTAATTCGTCAATATAGTTAATAATATCTTTGTCAAAGAATTGCACTTCATCAATTGCAATTGCTTTATAAGTATTATTCCAAACTTTTTTAATCTCTTCAACATTAGATGCAACAATAGTATTTAATTTAGTTCCTGAACGAGACACAATTTCATTATGAGAAAATCTTGTGTCAAATTTTTGCTTGACAATTAAAGTTTTAATATTAGCAAATTGCAAAATTTTAATTCTCTTAATTAATTCTTCACTTTTACCGCTATACATAGGACCTGTAATTACTTCAATTATTCCATCTGAGTATTTACGATACATATTTGCCCCCTAAGCAGAAAATTAGCATTTTTATTATAGTATAAAATAATAGATTTAGATGTAGTTTTGATTTTTGGGATAATATCTATTATGAATAAATTATTTGAAAGAGGTAAAAAATATGTCAGTATATGAAAAAATCGAATTTATTTTAAATAGTTATTATTTGCAAAAAAAATTACATTCTAATTCTAATTATCAAAAACAGCAATCTAAAATTTGGCAACTAGGTTCAGATATAAAAATAAAAATCGAAACTTTATTGAAAAAATTTGAGGAAATAAAAGAAATCGAAATTAATAAAGAAGAAATGTATTTAAAAAAATATAGTGAGCCTTCAGGAAAATATAAACTTAAATTGGAATTATCTTTAAAAGATGGAGCCAAAGTTTATTCTCATAATATTACACCATCATCAAATGAAGAAGCATCTAATTGAACTTTAACTCAATATTTAAATATTTTCATAAGCTTTGGTTTAATAAAAGGCATTTCTGATTCTTCATTTTTATTTACCTCTAAATTTTTTGAATTAGTCGAAAATAGAAACATATTCACTAATTATTTAATAGATCTTTTGATAGAATCTTCCATTTCGTCTTCAAAATATCAAAAAAATTTAGGTTTTTCATTGTTCATATCCTTATTTAGACATGAAACAAAAGAAAGATTTGAAGAAAAATTTGAAGAAAGATTTGACATTTTTAATTCTTATGAGTATTTTCCAATGAAAAAAAACATAAAAAATATAGATATATTTGGAGCTAATTTTATAAAAACTTACAAAGTTTCTCGTGAGTTAATTTTAAAAAGTTTTTCATTAGAGGAAATCATAGATAAAATGTACAATAATTTGTTAAATTTTAAAAACAGTGTTCTTATTAAAATGACAAATCAAGAAGAACTTTCTTATCAAAAGCAAGAAAAAAAGATTATCAATAGTCTCTACCTTAAAACAAATAAAAAAATAGAAAATGAAGAAATTTCAATCGAAAATATCGCACCAGAATTTGTAAAACAAACAGTGATTAAACTTGAAAAAGAAAACAAATTGAGGTTAGATTTTAGAAAAAAATTACTAGAAAGATCATCTAAATGCGAAATTTTGTATTGTAAAATTAAAGATAAAGAAATTCTAATCGCATCGCATATTAAATCTGTTGATCAAATAAAAAACGACAAGAATTTAAATCATACAGAAGCATCAAATGAAATATCAAATTCTAATAACGGTTTTTTACTTTGTCCAAATCATGATGCTTTGTTTGACAAACATATAATTTCTTTTGATGAAAATTATATGCTAATAACTACAAAAGAATTTAGTAAAAAGCTAAAAATTTATAATTTAGATGTCAAAACACCATCATTTAAAAAATTAGAAGCAATAAAACCATTTCTTAAAATACACAAAGAAACTTTTTTCAAAAAATGAAAACAAAATAGTTAACTTACAAGAATTTTATTTACAATTAAAGTTTTAATATTAGCAAATTGCAAAATTTTAATTCTCTTAATTAATTCTTCAATTTTACCGCTATACATAGGACCTGTAATTACTTCAATTATTCCATCTGAGTATTTACGATACATATTTGCCCCCTAAGCAGAAAATTAGCATTTTTATTATAGTATAAAATAATAGGTTTAAATGTTGAATTTAGTTTTTTAGAATTTTGTATTTTTTTTAGAAAAATTTTTTTATGATTCGTTGTGTTCTTTGTTATATTTCTTTTTTGTTATTTTTTTCAAACCATTTGTTCTCATCTATCAATTATAAAATTTTTAATATTAATTAAATAATTGATTATTTGTAAATTATTAATTTTAAAGTTATTGTTTTATTAAAATAAAAATCACTTTATGGTAAAATGTGTCAAATTATATGATTATATATGAAAATACAATTAAAGGCTTTATAGAAGATTGTAGCCAAAATAGTGGAACAATTGTTATTAAAATTGAAAGTGAAATGCGCAGTAAATTAGGTTATTCAGTTTCTGAAAAGGAAAAAGAATCATGAAGAAGCACTTTAAGAAAGGTTTCTAATTATTTTAATGACTTAGAACATAAAAACAGCCAATATGTTTTGCTTGAATACAAAGTCCCTTCATCTAAAAAGAGAATTGATGTAATTATCGTAGGAAATAATAATGAAAGAAAGACAATTTTAATAATAGAATTAAAAGGGTGAAGCAAAATTTCTTTGATAGAAAATTCGTATTTATTAAATATTTATACAATTTACAAAAAATCTTTGCATCCTGGACTTGAAGCTCTAAATTACAAAAGAGATTTAGTCAATCAGTATGATTATATAAACAAAATATTTAATGTAGAATCTGTTGCTTTTTTACCTAATTTTGAATTTGAAAACAAAAATCCGCTCGAAGATATAAAATATAAATCAATTAATGAAAACGTAACCACTTACACTTCAAGCACTTCAAATATTTTTGTTGATTATTTAAAATCAATTTTTAACAAGCCTATTTCGCACGATGATTTAGTAAAATTAGATAAACTAGAGTACAAACCTTCTCAAAATTTTATATCCCATTTAAAAGAAGAGTTCAAAAATATCAAATTATCTAGCTCACAATGTTTAGCTTTCTACTCCTTAAAAGAAACTTTTTTAAAATCATTTGAAACAAAAAAGCATGTTGTTTTTATTTCAGGTGCTGCAGGCTCTGGGAAAACTGTAATAGCATTTAAATTACTTGGATATATTATGTCAAATCATAACAAAAGTGTTAAATTAATGCTTCCAGGTCCTGAATTTAGAGCAGCAGCTAAATCACAATTAAAAAACAACAATTTAGTTGAATTCATAGGTGGAGCTGACATGCACGCAAAACATGATGTTGTAATTATTGATGAAGCTCATAAAGCAAGAAGCAATATAACAGCCGGTGGTTTTTATCAGACTTTATTTAAAAATGCTAATTTTATTATTTGTTTAATTGATGACTTTCAAGTTATAAACAAACAAGGTATCTTGAGAGAAGAAATTATTCAAATAGCTAAGAAATCAAATTTTACTTTTGAAATTTTTGACTTGGAGGAACAATTTAGAAATGGTGGAGATTCCACATACACAGAGTGATTAAAAAATTGAATTTTTAAAATAGACAATGGTCAAGACTTTTTCATCCAGAATTATTTTTCTTTTGAAGTTTTAGAATCTGAAGAATTCAATAGTAAATATCAAAGCATGTATGAAGAATTCAACGTTAGAATGTTATCTTTTTGAACTCAAACATGAAATTTAGATGAACTTGATGAAAGAGGAATGCCTATAAAATCTGTAAAAATAGGAAATCACAGATATGCATGAAATCCAAATAGTGAATGATTAGAGAAATTTCAAAAAAATAGTCCTCATACAAAAATATCAACTCAATTGAGAAATTTATCTCTTGTTAAAAATTTCAATTTAGATAAAAAAGGAAGTGAATATATAGCTTATTTTAATACAGTTCAAGGAGTCGAATTCGATTATGTTTTTGTTCACATTCCCAAAATGTTTTATTGAGACAAAACAACTAATAATTTGAAAGTTAATATTGGCGAATTGGAAATGAGAGAAATGTCATCTCAAGTTTGGTCTTTAAAAGGTAAATCTGATTCTGTAAAAAAAGAAAAAGAAAATCTTAATTTTCATTATTTTTTAAATAGGTTATTTGTTAATTTAACAAGAGGAACAAAAGGAATTTTTGTTTATGCAGAAGATATTAATTTATCTAATCACTTAAAAAGTCATACTGTTAAACCTGAAAAGTAATTTATTTTAATTTATTATCTCTATTTTGAATCAATATAACAAATAAATCAAATTTTCAAGCTACAAAAAAATATTAATAAAATTGATTTTTTAATTCAAGCCAAAAAAAATAAAATTTTATGCAATATGTGAATACAAAAAATGGAAAAGTAATCAAACTTTATTCAATATATGTTGAAAAAAGACAAAATCTTAAAAATTCAATTTTAAATACAAATCATTTTTCAAAAGAAAATAAAAAATAGTTTTAAATTTTAGAGAATAAAAATATAATTTTTCGCCATTGATCAAGAAATTTAAAATTTTTAAAAATAAGGATAAAGTTTCTTTATTTTTTTTATGATATTTTTAGTTCTTTTTTCAATTTGTTTTTTTGTTCATTCATTTTCATTTAAAATTTCATTATTAGAGATAAATAATTTTCCTTTTTCTTTAAATTTTTTTAGTGTTTCCTTTTTAGTTGCAAAAATATTATTTGAAAGTTCTTGATTTATTTCTGATTCAACTAATATTAAATTTCCAATTTGATTTATATGGTTATTTTCATTTCCATTTTCTTTTTCGACCGTATCAGATATTTTCTGTGGGTTTTGTGGAAATATATGCTCAATTTCTAAAGTTTTCGATTCTATATAGATTAGATCCAAAACACCTTTATTTTTTCTTTTCAAAACTACATCTTTTTCAATTTTTTGCAAAATAACCTTGGTAACTTTACCTTCTTTATGATAAGCATTAATTTTCGGGATAATAGTTTCTAATTCTCTATCATTAGGTAATTTTATATCCGCAATAGAATTTTTACTTATTCTTTCATTTCCATTTAAAAAACTCTTCAATTTTTGTAAAATTTTAATTTTATCGCCAGAAACATTATTTAGATTTTTTTCACATTTTCTAATTCTTCTAAAATTTTAAGAAATGTTTGGGAAATATTTTTTAATCTATCACCATTATTACAAATATCATTTCTTACAAGATAAGTATTTATAACTTTTAACATATCATTAAATAAATTGGCCGATATTTCTTTATCATCATGCCATTTTAACATTTCTATTATTAAAGGAGAAGCAGCATAAATATTCATTTTTCTATATTCTATTAACTCTTCTTCAATTTTAGGATTTTTACTTTTTTTAAAAATTTGGTTGAAAAGATTAGAATAATTTTTTAATTCATCAAAAGCATTTTTAATATTGAAATCCTCTCCTTTATTTTCGAATCATTTTTTAAATGAATTATAAAATTTCTCTTCGCTATAATGTTTATGCTCTTTAATTGACAAAAAGTATTTAAAAAAATCATTTCCTTTAAATTTATGTTCTAATTCAATTTCATCAGTTTTTAAGTTTAATTTATATTTTCTTTGATTTTTTTCTGACGAAATAGTTACGTTTTTTTCCAATATTTTTCAATACTCATTATATATTTGGTCCTGCTCCTTTCTAGTTTCAAGTTTCATTAATAGAAAATTTTTTATTAAATCAAAATTTGTAAGCTTAACACCAGTTGAGTTTATACTTTCAAAAAGTTTCTGTTGATTTACATTTTTTCTAACTTCTATTGAAACAACAATCATTCTATTAAAAGTTCTTAAAATTTTCATCAACTCTTCTTCATTATTTTTTATATAGCCTTTTAATTCCTTTTTGAAATATTCATATGCTTTAAAGATATTTGTTGTTTTTTCATCTGAGTTAAAATCTTCTTTTTTAGAATTTCTAGTAATTTTTTCAAAAACCTTATCTCTCTCAACTGCGGGATGAATTTTTAGGAGATTCTTTTTATTAGAGAAAAAAATCTTATTCAATTCTTCTTTTATTTTTTTTAATAAAGATTTTTCAACATTAGCATTTTCGTTTAAAAGATTTCTAATTGCAAAAAAAGCAAGAAATGTTGTTGTTAATCTTTGTTGACCATCAATTACAAATAACTCTTGAATTTCCTCTTTTTTTCCTAAAATCAAAATTAGGGTTCCTAAAAAATGTTCTTCATTTTTTTCTTTAAACAAATGTTCAAAACTTTCCATAAATTTTTTTACTTGTTTACTAATTTCTCAATTGTAGTTTCTTTGATATATAGGAATTACGAATTGAAAATTCTTCTTCTGTTCTAAAAAATCCTTTAGACCTTGAGATTTAGGAACAAAATTTTCATTTAATTTTTCATCGTCGTCTTCATTATTAAAATTATTCACTTAGTTAAAACCTCTCAAAAAGCTTAACATAAATAAAATCATTTAAGTTATTAAACAATTTTATTTATAGTTATAAAATAATTTTCTTCATTAAAATTTACAATATAAATTAGAAAGGAGCATAATCATGTCTAAAGTACGCTATCACATAATCAATTCTGAAATAGAGAAATTATTTGACGATAAAGTTCACCCCTTTTTTGGATATGGAGGAGAAAAAGAACTTTTCAATCATCTTTTTAATATTTTGAAAGAAAGAGATCCAAAAATTGAAAAAGAAATTTTTCAAAATTCATTTTCAAAACTTTTCGCAATTTCTTTCTTAAATGTAAATTATAAAATTTTTATTGAACATTCAGATGATGGAGGATTAGGAAAAGAAAGTCAAAAAATTGAAGTTCCTCTTGGTAGAAAATATCTACAAAATAAGTTTATTGAAGAAAAAGAAAATTTTATTGTAATGAATGGATACATTCCGTTATTAAAAAAATTAGATTCAACAATTGAATTAGATGTCAAAAATGTCGTTTATTTTATTGTGAAAAGATCGAATATTAAAACTTACAAGAATAGGACAAAAGGAAGGAAAAACACTTCTAGAATGGTATCTCTTAAAGATATAAAAGAAGTAATAGATAATAAAAGTTGAAAGTTAAACAGGACAAAAAACACATATATTGTTCATTCTAGCATGATTAAATATTTAGATATATTTTTTTTAGAAGAAGCACAAAATTTTTTTGATGATAATAAAAATGAAGAATTCGATAAATTAATTGATAAATTATTTGAAGCTGAAGAAGAAAATAATAACGAAGATGAAATGGAAGAGTTAAAACTAAAACAATTTCAAAATATAAATTCAATTAGAGTTTATTTTAGAAATAGTCTCTTAAAAGCATCTTCAAAATGCGATATTTTATATTGCGATATTTCAGAAAAAGAATTACTAGTTGCTTCACATATAAAATCAGTTGAAAATATAGTAAAAGACAAATCATTAGGCAAATCTGAAAAACATAAAGAAATTAGAAATTATAACAATGGTCTGTTACTATGCCCAAATCACGATGCGCTATTTGATAAACACTATATATCTTTTAATTCAAAAGGATTTTTAATTTCTGCTAAAGTAATTCATAATAAATTGGAAATTTATAATTTAAAATTAGATGAGCCTTCGATTAGTAAACTTAATGATGAAACAAAATTTTATTTAAAATTTCATAATAATTTATTGATTAAATAATTTTAAATGTTTCCCATGAAATTTTTTAACATGATCTTTTAAGAGTCTCTGAACTTTTTACTTTACGATTGTTTAAACTGTCCTCTATATTATTATTTTAGTGGCAATGAAGTTAATAGCCAATAATAGCTTCAGTAAATCATTCACTTACTCCTACAGTAGAAAATTTTTGATTGTTATTAATTAAAGCTTTATGAGTTGCGCCAATTCCAGAAAAAAATTCAAAAAGTTTTATTATTTTACATTAATTAAATGTATTTTAATATATAGAATCTAATATAATTTAATTCATTGCAACTATAATTTAAATTTATTTAATTTTTAACATTTAAATACTTTCTAAAATACTAAAAAGCTCATTATCAGTAATTTTTTCTTTTATTTTATTATCTTCAATTTTTTTTATTCAAAAGTCTTTCTCTCATTTTGAATTAGCAAATTCTTTTGAAATATTTTCATTTCTTTCTTCAAAAAGGATTTTCAATTTATTTAAATACTTCAAAATTTCATCAAAAAAATACTCTCCTATTTCAAATTTTCTTTTTGAAATTTCTTCATCTTTTTGTTGTCATTTTTCTTGGAAATTATTTTTTAAAATTGTAAGATGATTGATTTTAATTATAATTTCTTCATATTTAAAATTTTCATTTCATTTACTTTCTAAAAAATCATTTATAGAAATTTCTTGTTCATTTGATAGTTCTAAATATGAATTTAAAATTTCTCCTAGTTTTTTGAACCCTTCATTGAAATTATTAGATCTAAGATTGTCAAGCGAACAAATATCTTTTTCTAATTTTTTGTAAAAATTATTTTTTGAATTTGCAAAACAATAACGATTAAATGAATTTGCAAAAAAATCATTGTGATCATTAAAAACAAAAAAATCATTTAAAAAGTATTCATTTTTAACTGTAGCTACTTTGTTTGCTCAATCCAATTCATTTTTTAAAATGAATTCAAAATCTTCTTTTATTATTTTTTTTAACCAATTTCAATTATTTCAAATAGTTTCGTTAAAAGCTTTTAGAAATTTATATCTACTTTCTTGCTTAAACAATAAATCTTTGTTTAAATTTAAATTTTGTTCCAATTCTCTAATAGATAATTTTTGTCCTTCTATTTCCATTTCTAATATCTTATTTAAGTCATTTTTAAGATGTTCAAAATGTTTACCTTCTCTTTGAAAAAATTTTGTTAAAATACCCAAATAGTTTTGTTTAAATTCAAAAGGAGAAATATCAATGAATTTTTGAATTTGATATTCTCCACCACTTTCATTTTTTTTGTGTATTAAAAACTGTTTATTCATTGGTAATAGATAAATATTATTTTCTAAACTTTGCAATTCAAAAATAAATTTAAATATTTCTCAAATATTTTCTCCTAGTCTTTCAATATTGTCAAGAATCACTAATTTTCTTGTTTCATCAACAGAAAAAAGTTTTACAACTTTTTCTTTCAAAAAATAATCACCTATTTTACTAAAATCTAGTACTTGACTTAATCCGTTTAGTTTAGGAATACCAGGTGTGGCTTCAACAATATTCAAGGCATTATTAATGAATTTTGAAACGTATCCTAACCCTTTTGTGGCATTTTGCCTAAATTTTCTTCTAGACATTGGAGCATTTTTGTAAAAAGACTTAGAAATATCTAAATCTATAGATTCACTATAAGAATATTTTCATAAATCGATAAAAATTATTCTTTCAATTTTTGTATTTTCGAATTTTTTGTCTACAAAATTTTTTACAAGAGAATCTAAAAAATAAGTTTTTCCGGTTCCTCAAGGTGCATGAATAATTGTCAATGGAGATCTTTTAAAACTAAGCTCAAATTCATAAAAACCTAATTTTTCATCTTTCATTTTTTCTTTATATTTGTTGTCATAATCAAATTGAAATTTGTTCTCTTTTTCAAATTTTTCTCAATTAAGTTCCAATTCTTCAAGAAATTCTTTTTGCTTTTTTAAATATTCTTCCTCAGAATGTACATTTATTTGAATTTTCTTTGTTTGAAATTTTTCTTTTGTTTTATTTTCATATTTTTCTTCAAGATTCATAATTATAATTTTATATATTTTTTTGAATTCTTTTAGTCCCTTTTTCTCTAATTCTCTAAATTTAAAATTTGAGTTGATTCAAAATAAGATTAAGATGAATTAACATTTTAATTAGATGAAATTTGCTATCTATTTTTTAAAAACTTTAATTGTTTTTGTTGTGAAAAAATACATGCAAGACAAACTATAAATTAAACATTAATATCAAATTTTCTAAGTTTTTTAAAAGTTATATTATATTTTTAAAAACAAACAAGAACTAATTTTAAATCATAAAAAATTTTTAGTAATGCTATAATTATATTAGAGAAGGTGTAATATTATGAAAAAAGCAAATTTATTTTTAGGAGTAACAGCAGGAGCTTTAGCAAGTACAGTTGTTATAGTTCCACTTAGTGTTGTAGCAAACCAAAATACTAAAGAAGTAGGACCTGTTAATCCTGTTGGGCCTGTTAATCCTATTAATCCAACTGAACAACAAATTAAAGAACAAATAGAAAAAGAACTAGAAAATATTCCAAGCACTATAGTTGTTGGTACAACTAATTTACCTAATAACATCATACTTAATGTAGATAAGTTTCCTAATACTTTACCATCTGAAGTAAATGAAACTAACCTTAAAGATTTTATTCAAATTAATAATGTAAATGGTGTAGATTTTGAAGTATCTTTAAAGCCAAATGGAGCAAATGATGTTACCGGAGAATTAGTAATTATTGTAACTAGTTCTATTGGAAATGTTATTGTTCAAAAAGAAATTACTATTGATGGATTCCAAACAGAGCAAGAAAGAGCCCAATTACTTAAAGAACAACAAGAAAACATTTTAAAAAGTGAACTTGAAAAAATTAATACTTTAGAAATTTTTGAAGTTGCAAAAAACACTTTACCTTCAGAAGTAACTAATCAAAATATTACAGATTTTATCAAAGTGCCAGTTTCTTCTAATGGTGTAGATTTTGAAGTATCTTTAAAACCAAATGGAGCAAATGATGTTACTGGAGAATTAGTAATTATTGTAACTAGTTCTATTGGAAATGTTATTGTTCAAAAAGAAATTACTATTGATGGATTCCAAACAGAGCAAGAAAGAGCTCAATTATTAAAAGAACAACAAAAAAACATTTTAAGAAGTGAACTTGAAAAAATTAATACTTTAGAAATTTTTGAAGTTGCAAAAAATACTTTACCTTCACAAGTAAATAATCAAAATATTACAGATTTTATCAAAGTGCCAGTTTCTTCTAATGGTGTAAGTTTTTCTATAAAAATTAGTGAAACAGCTAGCGGTAGCGATACAAATGGATTTGTTGTTGTAACTCTTGTAGGTTCTATTGGTGATTTAAATCAAGGAAAAACAATTATTGTAAATGGGTTTAGAGCTCTTAGTCCAGAAGAAGTTCAAGAACAAATTAATATTGCAGCAGATAGAGATATTCAAAATGAATTAAACTCAATTTCAAGTTTAGAAAAAACATCTCTTGCAAATAATCTTGCTTGACAAACTGCTGTTTTATCAGGAAATGCTACAAGCCTTGTTAATATTCCACAAAGCAAAAATGGAGTTCAATTCTCATTGAGATATGTAGATGGAAGTGTTCATTTTGGTCTAGGAAATTTCAGAATTGAGTTAATAGGTTCTAAAAACGGAAGAACAATTAGTAAAATTATTGAAATTACAGGATTTCCTGTTTAAAAACATAAAATCTTAATTTAAAAAATACAGCAAAAATTATTGTTGTATTTTTTAATGAACATATCAAATTTTTTTGATCTTGAAAATACTTTTAATTTTTACTCAAAAAGTTAATATATTTTTTCTTATTAAATAAGATTTTATGTAAATCTAATAGTAGAAATATCTTGATTATTACTAATTGAAATTTTGTGAGTAGCTCTAATTACATAAAAATTTTTAGATTTTATTTTAAGAAAATAATAAATTTAACAAAAAGCAAATATTCTTATAATTTAATTCAAAAAATATATTTTGATTATTAGTATAAAGATTCTAAATTTAAAAACTATTTTAAAACATTGTTAAAAATCTTGTATTAAAAAAAGTTCTTATTAATAATGATATAATAATAGTAGAGAAGGTGTTAAATATGAAAAAAGTAAATTTATTTTTAGCAGGGGCTGCAGCAACTTTAGTTAGTACAGTTGTTATAGTTCCAGCTAGTATTGCAGCAACAAAAACAACTCCTAAAGAAGTAGGTCCTGTTGATCCAGTTAATCCTATTAGTCCAATTGAGCAACAAATTAAAGAACAAATAGAAAAAGAATTAGGAAATATTCCAAGTATTATAGTTGTTGGCACAACTAATTTACCTAATAATATCATGCTTAATGTAGATAAGATTCCTAATACTTTACCATCTGAAGTAAATGAAACTAATCTTAAAGATTTTATTCAAATTGATAATGTGAATGGTGTAAATTTTGAAGTGTCTTTAAAACCAAATGGAGCAAATGATGTTACCGGAGAATTAGTAATTATTGTAACTAGTTCTATTGGAAATGTTATTGTTCAAAAAGAAATTACTATTGATGGATTCCAAACAGAGCAAGAAAGAGCTCAACTTAAAGAACAACAAAAAAATATTTTAAGAAGTGAACTTGAAAAAATTAATACTTTGGAAACTTTTGAAGTTGCAAAAAATACTTTACCTTCACAAGTAAATAATCAAAATATTACAGATTTTATCAAAGTGCCAGTTTCTTCTAATGGTGTAAGTTTTTCTATAAAAATTAGTGAAACAGCTAGTGGTAGTGACACAAGTGGATTTGTTGTTGTAACTCTTGCAGGTTCTATTGGCGATTTAACTAGTGAAAAAACAATTATTGTAAATGGTTTTAGAATTATTAGCCCAGAAGAAGTTCAAGAACAAATTAATATTGCAGCAGATAGAGATATTCAAAATGAATTAAACTCAATTTCAAGTTTAGAAAAAACATCTCTTGCAAATAATCTTGCTTGACAAACTGCTGTTTTATCAGGAAACGCTACAAGCCTTGTTAATATTCCGCAAAGTAAAAATGGAGTTCAATTCTCAATAAAATATGTAGATGGTAGTGTTCATCTTGGTTTAGGAAGATTTAGTATTATTTTATCAGGTTCTAAAAATGGAAGAACAATTAGTAAAACTATTGTAGTTACAGGATTCCCTGTTTAAAAACACAAAATCTTAATTTAAAAAATTACAGCAAAAATTCTTGCTGTAATTTTTTATTTAGTGTATCAAATCTTAAAAGGTGAATTTATAAGAAAAAAATAAATATTTTAACTATTTAAATATAAAAGAATTATAATTTTATTGTTATTTTAATTACAAATAAAAATTTTAAAATTTAGACAATATAAATAAGCTTAAATTTTAAAATCCTTTTAAAGGATAGTTAAAAACATTATTTTAAAAGCAAAAATTTTTAGTAATTATATAATTATTTATATAGAAAGTGTACATTATTATGAAAAAAGCAAATTTATTTTTAGGAACAGCAGCAGCAGTTTTAGGAAGCACAGTTATTATAGTTCCAGTAAGCATTGTAGCAACAAAAACCCCTAAAGAAGTAGGTCCAGTTGGTCCAATTAATCCTATTATCACAATTGAGCAACAAAAAAATATTTTAGGAAATGAACTTGAAAAAATTAATACTTTAGAAATTTTTGAAGTTGCAAAAAATACTTTACCTTCACAAGTAAATAATCAAAATATTACAGATTTTATTAAAGTGCCAGTTTCTTCTAATGGTGTAAGTTTTTCTATAAAAATTAGTGAAACAGCTAGTGGTAGTGACACAAGTGGATTTGTTGTTGTAACTCTTGTAGGTTCTATTGGTGATTTAACTCAAGAAAAAACAATTATTGTAAATGGGTTTAGAGTTCTTAGTCCAGAAGAAATTCAAGAGCAAATTAATATTGCAGTAGATAGAGATATTCAAAATGAATTAAACACAATTTCAAGTCTAAGTATAACTGATTTTGGAAAAACTCCAGCTTGATCAAATGATGTATGAAGTATTGATAAAATTGTTAATACTCCTAATCCTCAAAATGGAGTTCAATTCTCATTAAGATATGTACAGAGTAGTGTGCATTTTGGTGAAGGAAGATTAAGTGTTGTCTTAATAGGTTCTAAAAACGGAAGAATACTCGAAAAAACTATTGTAGTTACAGGATTTCCTGGTAGAAACTAGATAAATAGATATCATTAATTGTCATAAAAATTTAAATAAAACCCACAACAAAAACTCTTGTTGTGGGTTTTATATTGAATATTAAAATTTATATGATTTTAATTTGTTATTTAAATTTTTTAAGATTTTAATTTGTTATTTAAATTTTTTAAGAAATATAATAAATATTTAATTTTAATTTTTTTACATTTACAATTTATTTATACTCAAAATATCAACAGGTATTTAAATTAAATATTTTTAACTTTAAGTTCTTTTTGAATTGTAGGAAGTGATTTTATTAAAGCAACATCTTTTTCTACATTACTTAATCTAGTATCAATAGATTTAACATCTGATTTTAAAATACTAACATCTTCTTTAATGCTACTTATATCAGTTTTCATGCTCAAAATAAGTTTTTCTAAGCTCTTTAAAGTTGTATTTGATTCAGCCATAATTTCCCCCACTAACTTTATATTCTCATTGCTTTCCACTGTGTAAAATTTCGTAAACTTCAATTTTTGAAATATTCATTAAATTTTTTAATTCCTCTTGAGTTTTTTTAATCATTTTTATTATATTTTATAATATTATTCAATTGTAGAAAAATAATATTTTCTTTGTCTCCTTGTTTATTTTTTATTTCATTCCTCTAAAACTAATAACTAAAAATACAAATATCTTTTGTAATTTAGTAAGATTTTTTTAAAATCAAAAAATAAATAAAATACATGAAGAACTCAAAAAACAATCAAAGAGACTATTTTTTGAGAAAACTCTTAAAAGAAACAATTAAAAACTCCTAAATAAACAAATTTGTTTTTTTGTTGAAAATATTAATCTTTGAACAAGTCATCTAATGAAAATTTAAATAAATCAATAAACAAACTAAAAAAATCTATACTAGAAATTTTTAAAGATTTTTATATATTTTCATTTTAAAAAAATGAACATTCAAAAGATTTAAAATTAAAAATGGAAATAATAATTCTAAAAATGACAAGAAGCTTATTTTTAAAAGGTAAAAACGACTTTATGTTAAAACATCTCCCCAAACAATTTTATATAATTTTTAGTTAAAAATGGATTCAATTGCAAATAAAAAAGCATATGATATGAATTTGAAACAAAAAGAAAACACAGAATATTTCAATCATCACAGAAAAGATTATCTATCAGAAAAAGCAATACAAAATTTACTTCTTAGGTTAAAAAAATGCTTATATTGTCCCTGAGAAACTAATTTTTACAAAATTATGTTCTTTGATAAAAAAATAGAAAAAGATGATAGATAAAAATTAAAATAATATCTTAATACTTTTATTTCTACCAAGATGAAATATTAACAATTTTTAAATTCTATTAAATTTTTTTAAAAACTTCATTTAGTTTGTGAATTTTTACATCTTGCCATCTAATTTTTTGAACATTAAATTTTTCTTGTTTTTTTGAAGATCTCAATTTTGATTTTGCATATTTTATTAAGCAATATTTTCTTTCTTTAGTTGGTTGATTTTTGTTATATTTATGCATTAGTCAAATTACTAAAACCCCTGCTAAAGCTCCAATAAAAATTGCTAACATTCAAAAAATAAAAGCAATGAAAATAATTAAACCCAAATTTAAATTAGATATTAAAGTTGTTCTTAAAAGTGGTGCCACAAAAATTCCTCCATGAGGAGCTGCTATTGTTACACCTAAAAGTGAAGAAATCATTCCTGTTAAACCTGCACTAATTAAATTTGCAAGGACTAATCTTTTGGGATATTTTGCAGTTAAGGGAATTGCTCCTTCAGAGATAAAGCTAAAACCAAAGATTCAATTTGCTTGGGATTCAATTCTTTCTTCTTTTGATCAAATTTTATGATTAATTAAAGTTGAAAGAGCAAGCATAATTGGAGGAACCATTCCAGCTGCCATAACTGCTGCCATAACTTGTGATTGTCCTTGAGTAGCAATAGATAAAGTTGAAACTGCAAAAACATAAGCAGCTTTATTAATTGGTCCTCCTAAATCAACTCCCATCATGATTCCTGCAATTAAACCTAATAATCATGCTAATTCAATTCTTCCTGTAAAAAGATTTAAAAATTGTGAAAAACCAAAGTTCAAATACAATAAAGGAATATTAATAATCACAAATAGTGAAGCAATAATTAAAGTTCCAAAAAATGGTACAATAATGATTTGTTTAATTCCATTTAGTGATTTAGGAAATTTATGCAGCACGTATTTCATAAAAATAATAATCATAAAAGCACTAAAAAAAGAACCAACAATTGCCCCAAAAAATCCTGAAGAACTAGAAGCAAATAAAGGTATATTAAAAATTCTTACATAAACAGGATTAAAGGCTCCTGTAGAAATAAAACCAACTACAAAACCAGGAAGTAAACCAACTCTTCCAACAATAGCAAAACTAATATAAGCAGCAAGAATGGCAATAAAAACACTAAAACTAATACCACCTAAAGAATTGAATCAGTGAGCAACAACATGAGTTTTACCAAAGTCATTACCTGCAGGAGCTCCTGCAAAAGAATCAATTAAGAATCCAATCGCAATCATAATTCCACCAAATACTACAAATGGCAACATGTATGAAATACCTGTTAATAAAGCTTTATAAGATTTTTTACCAAAATTTTTCAAAGTAAATTCTTCATTATCATCAGTATTATTATTTTCATTGATTTTTCCAGTGATGTTTTGTAATTTGGTTCCTTTTTTAGCAAGAATTTCTTTTATTAATTCTTCACTATTTTTAATTGCTTTAGATGTAGAAGTCTCAATTATGTTATCTAAATTTTTAAACCGAATTGTTTCAATATTACGATCAATTGCTAAAATTAGTCCTTTGGCTTTTTGAATTTCCTCAGAACTAATTTTATTTTCAATGCCATTTGCTCCTTGAGTTTCAACTTTTAAATTAATTCCTAATTTTTTACCAGCTTTTTTTAGTTTCTGTGCAGCAAGATAAGTATGAGCTATTCCTGTAGGACAAGAAGTAATAGCAAGAATATATTCATCTTCTTTTTTCTTATAATTTTTTTCTTTTATTTCAATAGCTTCTTTATTCAATTTATCTTCATAAAGACTTACTAAGTCTAAAAATTCTTCTGAAGAATTTATTTTAGCTAAATTATTTTTAAAATCTAAATTAGAAAATAAATTTGCTAATTTTTGTAAAGTAAGAAGATGTAAATTATTTTCTTCATCTTTTTTAGTAATAGCAATTGCAAAAATATATTCAACTTCTAAATTATCTAAGGAATTTCAATCAATTCCCTTATTCTTAATAAAAACAATGACATTTTCTTTCATTAATTCATTTCTTATATGTGGAATAGCAATTTTGTTACCTATTCCTGTTGAAATTTCTTCTTCTCTTTGATTAAATTCATTATATAAAATTTCGCTATTAGAAGCATAATCATTTTCAGCTAATTTATTAGAGATAAATTTTATTACTTCTTTTTTATCATTTAATTCTTCATTTATGAAAATTAAATTTTGTCTAAACATATCTTTTAACATCATTTACTTCTTTTATTTATATATAAATTATATTCTTTATTTTGCGATTTTTCTTTCTAATCCCAAACAAAAGATAAACTGAGCTTAAAAAATTATTCCTTGTTTTTTTATTTAATTTATAGTCTAGTGCACAAAATTTTTTAATTCAATACTTATAAATAATTAGGAGCATTTTAATTATAAAACAACAACCAGAGTAACCTCTAGTTGTTGTTTACCTTTAAATTTAGTAATTTTAACTATTTCAAGAAAAAGTTCCATCTTTTTCTAAGTTAAGATTTGTATGAAATACAGCAAAACTATCAATTTTTCCAGGGTATAAGTACATATATTCTCAATATCATTTTTCATTTTTAAATGAAGGACATTGTCCTTTAGCACCAATTTGAGAGTAAATGTTTGTTAGAGGAAATTCACTTAATAATTGCACTTCATTTTTATACTCTACAAAAACAGGGACAATATATTTTGATTCTTTATCATTAAGAGGAATTTCAATTACCATTGCATATCCTGTTCAAAAATTTGATCACTGCCAATCTCAAGTAGATGAACTAGCTGGAATTGTATGCAAATATCATTTATTTATACCATTATCAGAATATCAATAATTTATAGATTGATTTGTATTATTTTTTAATGCAAGAGCATTTCCAGGCTTACCAGCTGTTTTTATTGGGTTCAATTCAACATTATTGATGTCATTATTATTTTTTAATTTTCCGGTTTTCTCCATATTTAATCTCCTTATTTAAATTATAAAACTTTTATTTTTGAAACTAAAAATAAGGACAAAAATTTATTTTCTTTTGAAGTTATAAATTTTTAATACTTGTTCAAGATTATATTTAAGAACTGAAGATAATCTTGAAGAAGACAATTTTATTAAGTAAAAATGAATTCATCACTACTAGGTAGTTTGAAAACAAATTCCCCAACACCAATAATTTCTCCGCGAGTTGCAGCTCTAGTTGTAAATTCACTTAAAAAAGAAGTGTGATTTGTAATTGCAGGAACATCTCCAACAGCATTTATGATATTACTATTCAAAGCATAAATATTCACAACAATTGTTGCATTAATACGTTTTTGTGGCATAAAATATTGATGATTTGTAATTGGAGATTCAGGACTTCAAAGAAAATCTTTTTCTTTGGTCCAAGTGTTTTTTCTGTTGTGCTATTATTCAATCCGTAAATAATTCCATTTTTAGGAGCAAGATTTGCTAATTGAGAAGGTAAAGAAACAACACCTTTTACAGTATTTTTTGCTGATGGAACAACAGCTACAAAATTAGTATAAACCTGATTAAATACATTCCGGTATTCAGAAATTGTAACTAAATATGAATTTGCTCCATTTATTGAGTTTCAAGATAAATTAGGAATTGTACTATTTGTTGTTACAATTCAATCACCATATCCACTTGCTCCATTTTTTCTATCGTTTAAAAATTTACCAAATAAATTACCATTAGCATCTACTGAAGTACTTTTAATGTTTGAAATTGTTTGAATATTTTCTGAATATAATCTCGGTGCAGTTACAGGAGAATTTTCAGGATGCATAAATGATCAATCAATAATATTGTCTCATGAAAGGAAAAATTCCTCACTTCCTGTCCCTCTTATTTTTGATTTTGGAACAACCTGATTATAGAAAAAATCACCATGCATTCTATTTAAAACTTTAATATTTAAAGTTTTTATTCTTTCATATAAATGACCTAAAGCAAATCCTTCTTGTATTTCTGGCACATCTGCATCTAAAGCAAGCACAGAAATTTGATAATAATGTCCTGCATTAGGTGTAAATGGGCTATAATATCCACTTTGAGTCCTAACAAAACTTAAATCTGAACTACTTCACTTATTAGGATTCAATAGTCTAAAATTATTTGGAATTTGTGAATTTCAAAAATTCCTTCCTTCAAATGGATCGTTAAAATCGCTAAAATCATTAAAATATCGATGACCTGAATTTCTTCCGATTGTTAAAGATTCTCTAATAGCACTATTAGCTTGAGCGGCTAAATCTTCTGGAATATTAATCATTCCATTAGCATCAGGAGCAATTTTAATATTTGCTAGAGCTCAATGTACAAATGGAGCCCCAATTACATTTGTTGCTTCATTATCTATAATTACTAAAGCATATGATACTGCTCCAGAAACAGCTTTAAAACTTATTTGAGGAGTAATAGCGCCTAAAGGCCCATTATCATTAGCAGCTCCAAATTTAGGTTGCAAGACTCCATTAATAATTGAAGTAGAACTAATTCTTTGGGTTGTAGATTGTGTTGTTGTGGGCACTGTTGTTGTATTTGTTCCACAGGCAAGAACTGCAACAAGAATAATTCCTAAAGCAGAAATTGCAGTTGAAGAATCAATTAAATTTTTTCTGAATTTTTTCACTTTCATCCTTTCGGCTCAATTTTCTTAATATAAATCTATAAATTATTAGATAATGATTCCAAAAGAAAGAAAAATATTGTATTCATTTTAGCTAAATTATTAAACAAATGATTCATAAATTTCTCTCTATAAAAATAGATTCACATTTGACTTATTTTTCTTAATGTTTCAAATAAAAACTATTTAAATTATAAAAATTATCAAAAAAATTTCTTATTTAAAATTGAAATATTCTTAGAATATTGATCATTCTATTTATAATTTAGTATTTGCTAAAACTTAATATTAAAAATAGAGTTGTTTTAAACGTTATCCTCTTAAATAGATTTAATTTTTTAATTAGTCAAAATTTTTAAAAAATAAGCAACAAATAAGAACAATTCCTTATAATTTATTTGTATATTTCATAAAATAATTATTGCAAATATATTTAAACATAAATCTTTAGGAGACAAATAATGGCAAAAGAAATAAATCTTAAATTAAAAGAAGATGAACAAAAAATTTTAGAATCATTCAATCAAAAATTAGCTGAAAATTTTAAGAAAAGAAATTTACTTAAAAATGGTAATGGTCCTGTTAATAAAAATACAAATGTAACTACTGTTGATTATTATACTTTTTTAAATCACCCTAGTACTGCTATAAATCTTATAAATCAATCAAGTTCTGAAATTACTTATTTTTATACTGATGATGGAATAAATAAATGATACCCTCATTCAATAGATTCTAAAAATGAACTTTGAGATTGACAATGATCAAATTTTGATACAAGAAATGCAATGGTAGTTCAATTACCAATAAATAAAACACAAACTAAATTTATCGTAATTCCTTTATCAAAATATTATGCTCCTGAAGGTGGTGAGACTCCTTTAACAAATATTTATTCTCAAATTGTAACTAAAGATACTATGCCTAGTTTTAATAATGGTAAATGAACATGAGAAAATAAAGATTTATTCCCAAGTAGTGTTGATAATTCATTTACATTCCATGCAAGATTGTATTTAAGAGATAATGGAGATTTTGAATGAGTTGGAGCATTTTAAATAAATATAGTTAATAAGAATTAAAAATTCGATTAATGATTCATTTTACAAATAAAAGAAAATTTAAAAATTACCAGATTAATGGTAATTTTTAAATTATTATTTTTACTTTATTTAATTAAATTAATTAAATAGTAGCATTTGTTGTACCACTACCTGGTAAGTTAAAAACAAATTCTCCAGCAGCTATAATTCCATCACGATTAGCAGCTCTAGTAGTAAATTCATTTAAGAAATGAGATCCATTTGTAAGAACTGGATTTGTACCACTAGCAGTTGTAATATTACTTTTTAAAGCATAAACATTAACCACAATAATTCAATTAGCACGCCCTTGAGGCATAAAGTAATTAGCATTTTGTTTTAACATAACATTAATTAATGAAGCTCCTCCTGTTGCAATAACATTGTCAGTTGAACTACTATTTTTTCCATAAATTACACCATTTGTTGAATTAGCATTTGCTAATTGAGACGGTAAAGTCACTTTATTATTTGTTGTATTGGCTTCAGCTGGAACAACAGCAACAAAATTTGTAAATGGAGCTTGATTAATATTAGAAAAACTGTAATTAGAAATTGTAACTAAATATGAATTTGCTCCACTTACAGCATTTCAACTTAAATTAGGAATAGTGCTATTTTGTCCAAGTGTATCAGCAGTAGCATTAACTCCATTTGTTCTAGCATTGAAAAAGTTAGCTTGTAAGTTTCCATTTGTTACAGAAGTTGAAGCAATATTTGCAATATTAGGCACTACACCTCTGTATAATCTTGGTGCAGTTGTAAGTGAATTTGCTGGGTGTTCAAATAAAGAATCACTTCCTTGTCTTTGAACAACTTGATTATAGAAAAAATCACCATACTTTCTATCTACAATTTTTATTCCTTGAGTTTGAATTCCTGAATAAAGATCAGCTAAAGTAAATCCTTCTGCTAATCCTGTAACTTCTTTATCTAAAGCTAATACAGAAATTTGGTAATAATGTCCTGCATTAGGAGGAAACGGACTAAAATATCCAACAGAATCTGGTCTTTGAAATCCTCCTGGAATTGCACTATTAGCATTCATAAAACTTGAATTTCTTCCTTGAGTAATTAGAGCTCTTGCAGCAGCATTTGCTTCTGAAGCAATATTTTCCGGAATGTTAATCATCCCATTTGCATCAGCCTTAATTTTGATATTAGCAATTGCTCAATGAATAAATGGAACACCAATTACATTTGTTGCTTCATTATCTAAAATAACTAAAGCATACGAAGTTGCTCCAGTAACAGATTTAAAACTTAATTGAGGTGTTTCAGCTCTTAATGGGCCATTATCATTAGCAGCTCCAAATTTTTTTCCTAAAACACCATTTACAATTGAAGTTGATGTAATGCTTTCAGTTGTTTCTGTAGTTGTTCCACAAGCAATAACCGCAGCAGGAATAATTCCTAAAGCAGAAATTGCTGCTGAAGAACTAATTAAAATTTTTGTATTTTTTTTCATTTTCATCCTTTAAAAATTTATTTTGAATTATTTGTTTTGTTATAAAACATACTAATTATATAATAGAATCATTGTATATTTTGAAAATGGCAAAACTTAAAATAGAAAATAGATTTTTCTTTTAAAAATTAATTCAAACTCAAAAATCTGACTTTTTTCAAGAATCATCAATACATTTCTTACTTTTTACTAAATTCATTTTAAAAGATACTGGTTTTTTTATTAGTTTTAAATTAAATTAATAAAAATCTTTAAAATTAATTTCTATAATAAATATTTACTTTTAAAGTATTTGGAGGTCTTATGGCGTTAAAAGCAGGAATTGTAGGATTACCTAATGTTGGAAAATCTTCTTTATTTTCAGCATTAACAAATTTACATATTGAAATGGCAAATTATCCCTTTACCACAATAGAACCTAATATTAGTGTTGTTGAAGTAAAAGATAAACGTTTAGATGTTTTAGCAAATATTGTTAAACCTAAAAAAATTGTTCATGCAACTTTTGAATTTGTAGACATTGCAGGCTTAGTAGCAGGAGCTTCAAAAGGTGAAGGTTTAGGTAATCAATTTTTAGCAAATATTAAAGAAGTTGATCTAATTGTTCATGTTGTAAGGTGTTTTGAAGATAAAAACATTATCCACGTTGCTAATTCTTTAGATCCAATTAGGGATTTAGAAATAATTAATTTAGAATTAATTCTTGCTGATTTACAAAGCGTAGAAAAAATTATTCAAAGAATTCAAAAAAGAGCCTTAAACACAGGTGATGCGGCACTAAAATTTGAATACATCACTTTATTAAGGGTTAAAGAATCTTTAGAAAAAAGCCTTTCTTTAAGAGATATTGATTTTTCTGAAAATGAATTAAGAATTGTCAAACTTTATCAATTTTTAAGTATTAAACCAATAATTTATGTAGCAAATGTTGGAATGGAAGATTTAAAAAACCCTAATAATTTTTTATTATCTTTACAAAATTATTTAACTAAATTGAATCAAATTTTAATTCCTTTAAGTGTGCAATTTGAACTTGAAGCTTCACAATTAAAATCTGAAGAGGAAAAACAAGATTTTTTAGAAATGTTTGAAATGGAAAAATTAAATATAGACATATTAATTCAAACAACTTTTCATACTTTAGGGCTAAGAACTTATTTTACAGCAGGAGTTCAAGAATTAAGAGCTTGAGTTTTTAAAGAAAATATGAATGCACAAGAATGTGCCGGAATTATTCATACGGATTTTGCAAAAAAATTTATTAAAGCTGAAATTATTTCTTATGAAGATTATGTTAAACATGGCGGAGAAAAAAATTCTAAAGAAAACGGAAAAATGAAACTTGAAGGAAAAACTTATTTAATGAAAGATGGAGATATTTGCTATTTTCACTTTGGAAAATAATTTATTATTAATTAATAGTTTTGTATGAAATTTTTGCAAATAAAAAGTATCTATTTTTGATACTTTTTATTTTTTAGAACAACAGCTTTTATTAAATCTAAATCTTCTCCATTTTCATCTGCTTGATAAATTAAAGAAGCTATATCTTTTGGTAGGCAACTACCTCCAAAACCCCTATTATTTTTATAAACAAATGTATGAGAAGAACCAATTCTTGGATCACTAATTCAAGCTTCTCTTGCAAGATTATAATTAATATTCATTTTTTCAGCTAAATCATACATTTCATTAACAAAAGTAACTTTTAAGGCTAAAAACGCATTTTCCATATATTTTGCAAGTTCAATTTCCTTTGCTGAACTTTGAATTATTTTCACATTAGAATTTTTAACTTCTTGATAAACTTCAATTGCTTTATCAATATTTTTTTGTTCACCACCAAAACTTATTCAATTTTGATTTTCCAAATTAGAAAAAGGGTGGTTTGTAGTTTCCCCATAATATTCAGGTTGAAAAACAATATTTTTTTTGTATTTTTCTGAAGCATAATCTGTAAATCCAATTCAAACTGTTGATCTAATAATAAATAATTTAGAATCAATTTTTGATATTACATCTTCTACAAATGATGTATCGCAAGATCCATTTTTTTTCATAGGTGTTGGAACACATACAAAAACAACATCGCTATTTTTAATTTTTTCTATATCATTATATTTAGATTTATGTATATCATATATGATTGCTTCTTTGAATAATTTATGCATTGCTTGTCCAACATGACCATAACCAACTATTGATATTTTCATTTTCTTACCTCTTCTATGATTTCGTAAATGTTACAATTCATGAAATTATTTATTTCTGTTTTTACTATTTCATCTATATTAAGATTTAATTTTGTTATTTTTTTTCACATTCCCTTAATGTAAAAATACAATTCTAATGTATGAATAATTAAAGATTCTTTATTTCATTGTTTATCTTTAAAACTCATATATTCATTAAAACCAATAATGTATCTTTGTACACTTTCTCAGCTTAGTTGAATTGATCCAAAGTGGCGTAGATGATTTACAAAAATTGGAACCTTAGAAAATCTATATTTTTTGCTTAGATTAAATGTTCGATATGAATCGTATCATATTAAAGATTTGCCTTTATATTTTTTTCATTCAAATTCTTCTAATAAAATATTTTTATTAAAGTAAATACTTGCTCCTCCTGTTGTCGTATCATTACTATTTTCTTTGTCTGTAAATTCTCAAATATCTCTAGCATAAGATTTGCCTGACAAAATTTCTTTTAAATTATTATAATTCTCTATAAAAGTATACTTTTGATAATCTGAACTATTAAAATCACTATCATCAAATCAATTTTTTTCAAATCCTATTAAGTTTTGTTTATGAAAATAAAAATCAGTTAAAGAAGATGCTAATGTATAAAATGCTGGAATAGGAGAATCTTTTTTATAATATAAAGAAATAAAATCATATATTTTAGAATATTTTTTAATTTTTAAAAAATCCTCTACATTCAAATTTGTAAAATCAATATCACTATCTAAAATTCAATACATATCTGCATCAAGTTTAAATGCCTCCTGATGTAAAGTGACTCTTGAATTTCTCATATCACTTACTTTGTTGATTATTAAAGTATTTTTATTAGTCTTAAATTTATTTATAAGATCTTCTTTTGTTGTATTAATTAATAAAAAATAATTAAGATTCATCTTTTTCAAATGAGCAAGATTATTTAATAAAATTTGTTCACTTTCTTGATTTGTAATTGTTAAAGCATAAACTATTTTCAATTTATCACCTCTTCAATCTGATGCAAATCTAAATGTCTTTTATTAATATCATTAATTTTATTTTTATCTATTAAATGTCAAAAATGCTTGTAAAATTTTCTTAATTCTTCTTTTTTATCTTTTTTATTTGTAAGACGGTCTTTTGAATCAACATAGTGATAAGCAACTACTTTCTCAATCACACCAAATTTAACTTCTGGGTGCATTAGCAAATTGATATTAAAAGCTCGATCTGTTGCCGTCTTAATATTTTTAGGCATTCCGCCAGATTCTAAAGCTAAATCAAGACAAAAAATTTTATTAGATCCTTCCACTCCCGGGTTACCATATAAAAAATCATTATATGTTAAAGTGTTCTCAAATTCTAATGTATCCAAAATTCTATGATTGCTTTTATATTGCAAATATCCTGATATAAAATTAAAATTTTTTTGAACTAATTTAGTTCCATTTTTAATAAAATTTAAATCTCATTCATCATCATCATCTAAAGTAGCAATGTAAATTTGTTCATTTTTATAAATTTCTTTTATTCTAATTAATGCTTGCATTGTATTATTTGCAAGACCTTTTGTAAAAGGGTTAATCAAAATATTTTCATTTATATTAATTTGCTTTTCAGAAGCAATATAAATATCATGTAATTTTTTTGTTTGCTGTTTCATTGAGTTTAAACTTTTTGTTAAGTCCCTTTTCCCTGTAGTTGTTATTAGACCAATTATTTTATGATTATTCATTTTTTTGATTCATTTTCTTTAACTAAATTTTCACTTGTTTCAAAATGATTTTCTAAATTTTCTAAGGGTGTATCTTCCTGAATTTTCTTTAAAAATTCTTCAGCTTTATTAAAATCACATTTAGTCGATAAATCTTTTTCGAAATCATAAATGTAATGCACTTCTTTGTCATTATTAAATTCAGTTTCTCTTCTTATTTTTAAAGTAGAAATATTTTTTTCACAAATATGAATAGAATGATATTCTGCAATTTTTTCCAATTCAATTTCTTCATGACATAAATAAATTATATTATTTTTTGATTCTTCAAACACAGCATCGTAAAATAATTTGAATTGTGGGTCCTGTTTTTTCAGTTCTTCAAAATCCTTTTCTGTAATGTAAGATCTCATTGATCTTATTATTTCTCTTGAATTTACATTTCTAAAATTCTTAACTAAATAATAATTATCTCTTATTATTCCATAAAAATTTTTTTTGAATTCCGTTTCATCAAAAATTTTCATTTTTAAAAAAGATGAACCAAAATCATTGTAAATTATTTTCCAAATCGGACCTATTTTGTTTATTTTTCCAAAATTTTCCAATTTATTATCATCAATAAAATATTTATCTTTGTATTGCTTTCTTAAAGAGTGAATGGCATCTGAAAACTTTAATGTATTAGTAGGATAGACAATATCTTCATATTGAATTGAAAGATTTTTTTTTAAATTTTGATCATCTGAAGCACAAATTTTTAAATCTTTTTCATGATTTATCATTTCTTCATAGGCAAATTGTTTTTCAGAGGAATCCTTCTTGTTTTTCATGCTAGAAAGATTAGATTTTTTTGTTAATTTATTTAAATTTAAATTTAAATAAATTCTTCCTTCATTGCCTAAATTAATGCTTTTCAAATTATCCTTATTACTCTTTTGATTTGAATAAATAAACTTCCTTTTTTCTTCAAAATTTTTCTTAATTTTCTCTTCTGTAAAAAATTTGTAAGCATATTCATATGCTAATGAATAATTTGTTTTTTTAAAAATTTTTCTCATCTCAAAAAGCCAACCAATTATAAAATTGTTGTAAAATTTTTCCCTACTTTTATTAAAATGAGAAATTGCAGAATAAGACATAATTTTATTTATCAATTTATTGTCTTCTGATTCAATAATGATGTAAAATTTTTCACTTTCTATCTCTTTTTCTATTTTTATCAAAAATTTTTTGGTTTCATCAACAATTATTTCTTGCTCAGTTTCTTCAAGGAATTTTTTAATTTCTTCATGGACATTAATAAAAATAATTTTTTTAACATGAGCTAAATTTTCTTTAAATTTCATTCTATAAAGTCAAATAGCATTATTAAAAGTAATAGAAGAATGATACCCTCAAGGTAAATAATAATGCTCTAATTTGTTTTCGAATCTCTTTTTCTCTCCTTTAAAAGAAGATAATAGAGTTCAATTATTTTTTTCTACTTTGTGTTTATCAATTAAAACATCAATTTTTTCTGATTCATAATTAGAAAAATTAATTATGAGTCCTTTCTTTTTTTCATCATTCATATTATTCTAAATGCTCCATTTTTTTAATTTTATCTTCAGTATATTTCTTTGCTTCTTTAGACTTTGTTTCAGTTCAATGTTTTTTCCTATTTACTTTGATTCTTCTATCTAATAAAGGAATTATTTTTCTTGGATTATTTGTATATAAATTGACTTCTTTAATTCCTAATTTTCTTATTATTTCTCCTGCCATATCAAATTTCCTTGCTTCTGTTTTTCCTGTCTCTTTTATCATGGCATCAACAGTATCTAAACCTTCTTTTTCAGTGTTGTAATAAGCATTTAATTTATGTAACATTCCGAATCCTCTTCCTTCTTCATAAGCATAAAGTAAAAGTCCACCCTCTTTTTTCATTAATTCATTAAAGCTTTCCAATTGATCTTTGCAATCACACATAATTGAACCAAAAACCTCTGAAGTCATACATTTATAGTGGATTCTTGCATTAACTATTTTTTTTAAGTCCCCATTTCATTTGATTACAAATTCTTTATTGTGCGATGGAACTTCAAAAGATTTCATGTTGAAAAATCCATCAGATGTTTCCATTAATATACTTTTACTTTCTTGAAAAACAGAATCAAAGTCAAATCTAAATGAAATTAAATTTTGCTTTTCAGAAATATTTAAATCCAAAATTAGATCATCTAATTCTTCCAAAGCAATTTTCAAATCATTGCTATAAAAATTAAAAATAATTAAATTATTATTTTCATTGCTAGTAAATCTGTTTTTAAAATTAATATTGATTCCAAAACTCAAATTAAATTCACGAAGAATTTTATCAACAATATCGTCAATTCATTTCAGTGTTCTTAGAAGAATTCTATCTTCTTTTCCTTCTATTAAAATGATTTTTTTACTTATTTTAAATTTGTAAGTAGCTGTTTTTTCAGATTCTTGATTTTCATATTTTTTTAATTCTGTGAAAACTAAATCAGAATATTTTTCATTAAGTGATAATTTCAAAAAAAATTTTTTGAAATTATTCTCTTTTATAATCATAAGTCCCTTCATAAAATGAAAAGGCATGCAATTTATTTTAATAAAATAAATTAAAGTTAATTATCATGCCAAATCATTGTTAGCATAATAATTAATTGAATGAGTCATGAATTTAATTCACAAAAGAGTTGATCAGCAATTTGCCTTGCTTTTCAATAATCTTTATCATGTCAATTGGCTAACATGTTTATTATAAAGAAAATAAATTTTATTTTTAAATTATTTTTATTTAACTATAATATAAAAATTATTAGGGGCTTAGTATAGTGGTAGTACAATGGATTCCAAACCCATGTGCACGGGTTCGATTCCTGTAGCCCCTGCCATATATAAAAATACCTTATTTATTAATTACTTTTTTACATTTAAGAAATATTCAAAGTTTGATTTGAAAATTTTATTTTTTATTCATTATTTTGTATAATGTTTAAATGAATAACTTACAAGTAAATGAAGACCAAAAAAAGATTATAAACAATCAATTATCTTTAGAATTATATAAACAAGTTTTTAACCTTTCTTCTAAAGCATCAATTCTAGGTTTAACTGTTTTTCTATCAATTATTTTAGGAATTTTCTTTCGTTTGGTATTTAGTTCACTTTCTAGTTCACTTTCAACTTCACTCAACCCACTTTCATCTAAGTTTTCACTTGAGTTTTTTTTAATACATATTATTTATACTTTTTGGCATACAGCATTTATTATTTTATTTTCTTTATTTTTTAGTGTTCCATTTTGATTCACATATAGTATTCTTGCTTTAAAAAAAGCAACTCATTTTTCCTCTACAATAATTGAAAATAGAAAATCATCAATTGTTTTAATGTTGAATTTAGGTTTAATTTTAGGTTTTATTGGGATAGGTTTTATTTTTCAATTTATAGCAAGTATTTTTATTTCTTTTAATATTAAAAAAATTGAGCCTCGTTCCAATTTACAAGTTTACAAATTTAATTTTAAAATTTCAGTTATTACAGTAATTCTTGAACTTGTTTCTATTGTTTCTATAATTTTTTCGACAATTTTTTTACTAATAAATATTTTCATAAATGGCTCACTAGATAGTGCTTTTATTCTTGTTATGTTTTTTATGTCCTTATTTTTTATTAGTTCGATAGTTTGATTATTTTTTAGTATTTGAATTTTTGTAAATTGATTAACGTTATCTAAAAATAGTAATAAATCATTTATACAATTAATGCTTGGATTAGGACTATTTCTAGGAATTATTTTTAAGATAGGGTTTGTTTTTCAATTTATAGCATCTATTAAAATGAAAAATGAAATTAAAAGGCTAAAAAATTAATATTATCAAATGAACTAAATTTTAATAGTTTAAAGTAGTGATTTTATTTTTAAAAATGAGAATTTATATTTCTAGAATTTTGCTATAATATCACTATGAATCATAAAATTTCTCAATTATTAAAGATAAGATCTTGTGCAAGAAAAGCAGCCATTTTTGAAATAGTTTCCTTTATTTCATTAATATTAGCAATCTTTTTGGTAGCTTCTGTTTTTTTTATTCCCGGATTAATAATTTTATCAATTATTTTGTTTCTTGTTGCAATAGTAACAAGTATTAGTTGATTAGTTTTGAGTATAATGAGTGTTATAAATTCAGATTCAGTTCCTAATGATGTTTCAACAATGTTGCTTTTAGGACTTATTCTTGGTTTCTTTTTCCAAATTGGGTTTATTTTCCAATTTATTGCAAGTGCAAAAATTTCCATTTTATTAGATAATTTAAATTATTCAGATCATAATAAATTTCCAAAAGAGAATAGCAATGACATTAAAAATCAAAATAATAGTTCTAATTTTAATAGTGAAGAAAACTTGAAAAAGGGATCACTACCTATTCCTATTATTTTAGAAAATAATAATAGTTACAAAAAAATTGAAGTTGAATCTACTGAAAATGTAAAGATAACATCAAATTTAAATAATTCATCTGAAATAGAAGAAACTTTATTAATTAAATCAGGCAAAAATTCATATCCTGAATACATTTTAACTTGAACATCGTTTAAAGTTTTTGAAAAAGCAGGAATTTTTAAAATAAATAAACAAGAATAAAATTAACAATGTATTTAAAAATACATTTACAATTTGGAGTTAAATTTGTTTATAATTAAAATATGATTTTTAACTTAGAATACAATGAAAATACATTGCTAAAATCTCGACTATTTGCAAAATGAGCAGCATTTTTTGACATTTTATTATTTATTTTTTTTGTCCTAGCAATTATATTTATAGTTGAAATACCTAACATATTTTTAAATATTACCATTTTTTCCTTTACATTAATATTAGCAATAGTATGATTTATTTTAAGTATTTTATCTTTAGCAAAATCTTCTGAATTACCAAGTGAAATTTCAATTTTTCTTTTATTAGGACTTGTTATAGGGTTCTTTTTTAGAATTGGATTTATTTTTCAATTCATTGCAATTTATAAATTTTCAAAGTGAATAGCAGAAGAAAAAGAATCAATTGCTAAAACAACAGAAAAAAATTCTGCTTCAAATGTAGAAATAAGCTCGGACTATTTTGAACAAGATTTAAGCAAAGAAATAAAAACAACAAGAGAAATTGAAATCAATAGAAATTTAAGTTTCAATAAAATTGTCATTGATTCTGAAGAAAATATAAAAGTTAGTTCAAATTATAGTGAACCAAATAATCTTAAAGAAGAAACAGAAGAAACTATTTTTATTTCAAAAGGAAGAGGATTATACCCCGATTATATTTTGGATTGAACAATTGTTAAAGCGCTTGAAAAGGCCAAAATTTTTAAAATTTACAAATTAGATAAAATTGAAGAATAAATTTTATATTAATTTTTCTTTATTCATTCTTGATGCTTTAAATCTAATTCAATCATCTTTTTTAAAAAAGGCTTTGGATCAAAAGGAGGAGTTTCAAAAGTATGCAATCAAAGTACAATAAGATAATTCACTAATAATCTTTGCAATAAGATAAATGAATAGTCATAATTTGCTTCATAAGCTTCTAAAAGTATACTTTCTTCTTTATCTGTTTTTAAATTGCTTTCAATAAAATAAGCCAAATCAAAATGTTTGTCCCCACAAGATGAATATTCTCAATCTATAAAAAACATTTTATTAGTATTTTTTTCTATCAAAATATTTGCTGAATATAAATCATTATGACAAGGGGTTAATTTATCCATATTTCTTAAAATAGTATTTACTTTTTTATAGTATTTTTCCATTTCAGGATAAGAAATTTTTTTATCATTCATTATTTTTCGATATTCTTTTATTCTACCTGCAAGATTAAAAGGTGGGAATTTTAAGTTAGATTCATGAATTTTTCTGAAATTTTTTGCTATTCTTGAAATATTTTCTTTATTTAATTCAAGAGGAATAACATCAATCAATTCTCACTTGTTAATATTATTTTTTTGTCCTAAAAATTTTGGGACAAAATCTAGTTTTTTTAAAATTGAATAATCAATTTTATGATTAAAATTATTACTTATTTTTTCTTGATAAAAAAAACCATTTTCAGTATAACTTTTATTGGTAAATCCAATTTCAATATATTTTTTCATAAAAAAATAATACCACTTTGAAAAATATATTTAAAACAATCTTAAAAATTAATATTAATTAGTTACTTATGTTTAAATTTAGAATTTGTTATATAATTTTTAAAATATATTGTGATGAAATTCACATTGCTAGAAGAGGCAAAATATGAAACAAATTGGAATTATTGTTACATCAAGTGTAGCCATTATTAAAATAAAGACTTTAAAAGAAATTCTTTTTTTAAAAGGATTCGAAGTCTTTATCATTCTAACGACTAATGCTTTAATTCATTACAAAAATATTCAGGAATTAAATCCTGTTTTGTTAAATCAAGACTTAACAAAACAATCTGAACACATTGCTTTTGTTAAACGAATTGATCTTTTTATAATGGCTCCAGCAAGTGCAAATAGTATTTCAAAATTTGTGAATGGAATTTGTGACAATATGGCTCTAGCAATGTTAATGGCAACAAATAAACCAATTCTTTTTGCCCCTTCTATGAATGACTTAATGTATGAATCTATTTTAAAAAGAAATCACATTGAAACTTTAGAAAATTGAGGACATTATATAATTGGCCCAATGTATGGAAAGTTAAGTGAAGGATATGATGCAATTGGAAGAATGGCAGAACCTGAAGAAATTGCAGATTTTGCTTCAAATATTTTAAATAATCAAAAAACATCAAAAAAAGTAATTGTAAGTTATGGAGCATCTAAAATTTATTTAGATCCAATTAGATTCATTTCAAATGATAGTAGTGGTTTATTTGGGAAATTAATTATCAAAGAACTAAAACTTTTAGGATTTTATGTTGATTATGTTGATGCATCAAAAAATTCTAATCAACAAATTTTGGATAAAGTTAAAGATTATGATATTTATATTTCAAGTGCTGCAATAAGCGATTTTTTAGTTGAAAAATCAGAAAGAAAAATCAAAAAAAACTCAATTAAAACTCTTGAATTAAAAAATAACATAGATGTTTTAACAGAGCTAAGAAAGCTGAACAAGAACATTAAAATTTTAGGATTTAAGCTAGATGAAGACATTCAAAATGCAAAAGATAAAATGCAAAAATTAAATTTAGATGGAATTTTATATAATCAAATAAATTCAATGAATACTTCTAAAATAAATGGAACTTTATTTATTAATAATCAAGAAATTCAATTTCAAAATAAAGCAAAATATGAATTAGCGAAAATAATTGCAAAAGAGGTAGCAAAATGAATTTATACTTAGATATTGGTAACACGAATTTAAAATTTGGCTATGAAATTGAAAATCAATTTCATTTTTATACATTACCAACTTTAGAGAATTATACATGTGATATGCTTAGCAAAAATTTAGAATCATTTATTAAAAAGCAAAAATTTAATTATTTAATTGTTTCAAGCGTTGTTCCTTCTTTGAATTTAGTAATAAAAGATTTTGCTTCAATTCATTTAAAATCCAAAGTTATGTTTATTGATAAAATAAAAAAAGAAATTTTGAATTTAAATGGACGTGAACATAGTTCTATTGGGAGCGACATTATCGCAAATGCTTTATATGTATCAAGTAGATATGAAGATGCAATTGTTATTTCTTTAGGAACTGCAACAGTAATTTTTCATGTTGTTTCAAAACGCTTAGAAGGAGCTATTATTGCTCCAGGAGTTAAAAATTCATATTTAAGTTTAATCCAATCTGCAAAAAAACTTAGTGAAGTAATTTTAAAATTACCTAGAAAAAATTTAGGTGGTAATACTCAAGAAGCTATCTCTTTAGGAATTTTAAAAGGAAACTTTCATTTGATAAATGGTTTTATCAATGAATTAGATCCAAAGGGAAAAAGTAAAATTTTGATTACTGGTGGTAATTATGGGATGCTAAAAGATGTTTTAAAAGATTATGAATATGTAGATAATATGGTTATTTTAGGATTAAAAGATTATTATGAAATTTTTAAATAATTACTCTTATGGAAATAATAATTTTATAAGAATTTTAGTTACAATTTCATTTTACTTAAGTATTTTTACAGTGTTAACTTTTGTACCTTTTACAGGTTATCTTTCCATTAGTGTATTTAATGTTACAACCTTACCAATTTTAGTGGTTTTTGCAACTTATCATTTAGGTTTTGTTGGATCTTGCACATCTTCATTAGGATTTGGAATAGGGTCATTTTTAAGAGCTCTTTCTATTGGTGAACCTTCACAGCTTTTGCTATTTCCAGATATTTCAATTTTATCAAGATTACTTATGGGATTGTCAGTATATTTTGTTTTTAAAATTATGGGCGAAAAAAAACATTGAAAATTTTTTATTCTTGCTCCACTATCGGTTTTTTTTAATACTTTTTGAGTAAGTGTGACGATTTTTTCACATAATGCAATTATAGAAATTCCAGCTTTTAAAAATAGAACAATTATTGTTTGACTAACCTTAATTTATTCTAATTTTATTTTAGAAATAATCATTGCGCTAATTTTAATGAATCCGCTTTTTATTTTATACAAAGTATTTGAAAAAAATGGTTTAATTTTGATAAAAGATACAGAAAATTCAAAAATTTGCAATTAAAATAAGGAGAGAAAATGAAACTGCTAACTTTAGTTCTTGATGAATTTCAAGATATTGAATTGATTAATGTAAATGCAACTTTACAAAGAGGAAATTTTTTAGAAAAAAATGATTTTTATAATCCACATAATAAAAAAGTAGTAACAGGCCAATTTAATATTGCTAATGTAAATACTATTACTCAAATAAACGAAAATGATTATGATGCTATTTTTATTCCAGGAGGAAAAGCAGCCCAACATCTAAGAAAAGATTCAAAATCTTTAAACTTAATTGAAAGTTTTATTAAGAAAAATAAAATAATTATCATGATTTGTGATGCTCCAAATGCTATTTATGAAAGTAATCTTTTGAAAAAGGATATTATATTTACCTCTTATCCAGTTGAAAGTATTTTAAAACTAAAGCCTATACAAAGAAATGAAGATAATGTTGTTTATTACAAAAATTTTTTTAGCGCAAAATCAGCAGCTTTTTCAATTGAATTAGGTTTAAAAGTAATAGAGGTTTTAAAAAGTAAACAAGAATCAGAAAGAGTTTCTAAAAATCTTTGAGGTAATTAAAAACACACTTTTAAGTGTGTTTTTAATTATTAAACAATTTTAACAACTTCTTCTTTAGCTAAATTAGCACCTTCTTTTTGCGCTCTTTTTACGTGTATGATTTGAACTTGCTCATTTGATCTTGTATGATCACCTTTTTTTGCTGCTCTTCTAAAAGCTACAATTTGGTGCTCTATATCTTCAACTGTATGTCCTTCAGCAATGATTTCTTGAGTTGATTTCAAGACCGCTTTATATTGATACATATGTACTCCTTTATTTAAATAATTATAATATATTTTAAAAAATCAAATTTGTTTAAATTAATTATTAGTATTTTTTCTTTTTATATTGAGTTTTTTCTTCAATATTTAATTCTTGAGTTTTACTCAAATTTTTACAATAGATTTCTTCTGAAAGCCCAGATTTTTTAGCTTTAAAGATATTAATTAATTTTACTCCCAACATAGTAGCTGCAAAAATTAAAGAACCTGTTTGAAAAATAGCAAAGGCAATAGCTTGAGTAATGTCCCTTGAAACAACAACATTTATCCATCCGAAAATTGATAAACAAGTTAAAGCAATAGTTAAAATTGAAAAAGCAAGTAGTCCAATCCCTGAAGTTTGTTTAGTCCTTATTGTTTTGATTGATCCAGGTAAATAAGCCAAAAAAATTAGTGGAGTAGCAATTCATGAGCCAATTAAAGCTAAAATATCAAATCACTGCATTATTTTTTGTCTCCTTCTAAAATATTTGATTTATTTAAGTCACCTAAATTTAAATTCTTTTTAGTAAATTTTTCCTCTTTTAAATTTTTAATTTTTACATATGTGATTACTAAAGATCCAAATAAAACAATTAAATTTGAAAGCAATAATGATAAACCTGGGATTAAATCACTACTTATTTTTTGATCCATACTAACATCAGGGCTTGCAAATCTACCTAAAAATGAAATTCCATAAATAATAAAAAAGACTGCAGCAATATTAACTAAAATAAACATTATCAAACTTAAGTGCCTAGCATCTTTTGTTTTTCAAGTTTTTCAAGCCTGAGGCATAAAACCAAAAACTAAACCAATTGAACCTATAAGAGAAAAAACAGTTAACGCAACAAACATATTTCTCCTTAATTTTAATTACCTTTATTATAGTTCAAAATTTAAAATGATACAATTTTTTTATGAAAAAAAACTTCAAAATTTTAATTAATTCATCAAAAACTTTAAATATTAATGAAATGGTAGATAAAAAAGAGAATTTTGATATTCCATTTTTCTTTGAAAAAAATTTAACAATTGCCCAAGAATTAATTTATTTATCTGAAAAGCAAATTTCAAAAAATTTCAAGATTAGCGAAAAAGTTGCTAAAAAAACTTTTGAATATTTTCAAAAATATAATCAAAAGCTTTATCCTGCTATAAAAATTTACGATGGAACATTTTTTAAACAATTAAATTTAAATAGTTATGATTTAAGTTGATTGAGCGAACATGTTTTAATTATCGATGCTTTTTATGGAATTTTAAAGCCTTTTGATCTAATATCTCCTTATAGATTAGATTTTAAATATAAGAATCTTTCTTTTGATTTGTATGATTTTTGAAAAGAAAGTATTAATAATTACTTAAATGAATTTGAAATTTATTCTCTTGCCTCGCAAGAATTTACCAATTTATTAGAAAAATCAAAATATGTTAATTTATTAGAAAAATTTAATTTAAAAACAAAAAAACAAAGAGGTCAAAAATTTCATGAAATTTTATTAAAAAAATCTCTATAAATTAAAAAAAGCATCTAATTAAGATGCTTTTACTTCTGTTTATTAATCCAGAATTTATAGACTAGTAAACCTAGCATATAAGACAATAAAAAAATGATTAAATCTATTAATTGAAAAAAATCAGCTATAAAACCAATGAAAACAAAACAATAAAAATTTATACAATCGACAAACCTTGGTATTAAAAAAAATTTAATACCAAATTTATTATAGCAAAATGTTTATAAGTTGTTAATAAATTGTTAATAAGTCTAGTAAAAGGCTTTTCTTCTTCTTTTTTAAACTTTCATTTCTTATATTTTTTCAAATTTTGCCTAGAAATATTTCAAAAAAAGCATATTTTTTGAATAAATTGGACATAAATCTTTTATATATTCATATATATGTTATATAATAATTAAGTAAGAAGAAGTTAGAATGCAAGAAATTGCTTATAAGTTCTTACAAATTTAATAGGAGAGAAAATGAAATACAAATATGTCAAACCAGGTCATGTTATGACTGACCCAAGTTGAGATTCAATAATTCGTTATTTAGACAAAAAAGGAGACTTGATTGATAAAAAGTACAAAAGAGTTGACACACTAACAGATGAAAAAATTCTAAAAGCATATAGATACATGGTTTTATCAAGAGAGCAAGATGATTACATGTCTCAATTGCAACTTCAAGGTAAAATGTTAACTTTTGCACCAAATTATGGTGAAGAAGCTTTACAAGCAGCAGCAGCAATGCCAATGAAAAAAGGAGACTGATTTGTACCGGCATTTAGATCAAATGTAACAATGTTATATCTAGGTGTTCCTTTGAAAAACCAATTACTATATTGAAATGGTAATGAAAATGGTAATAAAATGCCTAAAGATGTAAATGTTTTACCTGTTAATATTCCAATAGGAACTCAAACTTCACATGCAACAGGACTTGCATTTGGTATGAGACACAAAGGAAACAAAAACGTTTCAGTTTCGTTTATTGGTAATGGAGGAACATCTGAAGGGGAATATTTTGAGGCAATGAACTTTGCTTCAATCCACAAACTTCCAACAGTTTTTTGTGTTAATAATAATCAATGATCAATTTCAACACCTTCACATTTAGAAAGAGCAAGTTCAACAATTGCCTCTGATGGATATGCAATGGGAATTCCTGGTTTAAGAGTAGATGGTAATGATCTTCTAGCTTCATATGAAGTTATGGAAGAAGCTCTAGAATATGCTAGATCAGGAAATGGACCAGTTCTTGTTGAATTTGTAACTTGAAGACAAGGAAAACATACAACAAGTGATGATCCTACTGTATATAGAACAAGAGAAGTAGAGAAAAAACATGAAGAATGAGAACCATTCCATAGAATTGAAAAATACATTCTAGATAATAAAATTGCTTCTAAAAAAGATCTTGAAAAAATAGCAGAAGATGTAAAACCAGAAGTAAGAAAAGCATATGAAGAATCATTAGTGAATATCGATGAAACAATTGATGAAATTTTCGATTACACATATGCAACACTATCAAAAGACTTGCTAAAGCAAAAAGCAGAAGCAGAAGCATTCTTTAAGAAAGGCTCAAAATAATGGCAAAAATTAAAGTAAATAATATCGAAGCAGTTACAAATGCTTTAGAAATTATGATGGAAAAAGACAAAGATGTTGTTCTTTGAGGTGAAGATGCCGGATATGAAGGTGGAGTTTTTAGAGCAACTAAAGGACTTCAAGCAAAATTTGGAGATAAAAGAATTTTTGATGCACCTATTTCAGAAGCTGCAATTGCAGGAGTAGGAGTAGGAGCAGCAATTTATGGATTAAAACCAGTTGTAGAAATTCAATTTTCAGGTTTTTCTTTCCCAGCAATGATGCAACTATTCACGCATGCTGCAAGATATAGAAATAGATCAAGAGGGCGTTTTACAGTTCCTATGGTTGTAAGAATTCCTATGGGTGGAGGAATTAGAGCTTTAGAGCATCACTCAGAAGCTTTAGAAGCTTTATATGCACACATTCCAGGATTAAAGGTTATCTTGCCTTCAACTCCTTATGACACAAAAGGTTTATTAATTGCAGCAATTAAAGATCCAGATCCTGTTATTTTCTTTGAACCTAAAAAAATCTATCGTGCTTTTAAAGAAGAAATTCCTGCAGAAGAATATGAAGTAGAAATTGGTAAAGCTAATGTTTTAACAGAAGGAACAGATATTACATTAGTTACTTATGGAGCACAAGTTCATGATTCTTTAGCAGCAATTAGAGAATTAGGAAGTGAAATGAGTGTTGAATTAATTGATTTAAGAACAATTAAACCTCTTGATATTGATACAATTTTAGAATCTGTTAAAAAAACAGGAAAACTTATTGTTGTTCATGAAGCTGTAAAATCATTTTCAGTTTCAGCAGAAATTATTACAAGAGTTAATGAAGAACTTTTTGAATACTTATCAGCAGCACCAGTAAGATTAACAGGTTATGACATTACAGTTCCTCTTGCTAAAGGTGAAAACTTCTTTGTTATTTCAAAAGAAAAAATCATTGCAAAATTAAGAGAACTGAAAGCTGAATAATTTAATAATCTATTGAAAATAAAGTTTTATTTAAAATAAACTTTATTTTTTATTATAAATATTAAAAGTAAAACTATACTAGAAAGGAGTTTTAATTATGGAAAACAAAATCATAATCACGCCACTTGCAAAAAATTTAGCACTGAAATTAAAAATTGATATTACTAAATTAAAACCATCAAAAAATAAATTAAGAATTTATCAAGAAGATGTTTTGAATTTTAGTAAAAATTCAGCTACAAGTAATAGCAATTTACAACTAGCTAAATCTCAATTTGATCCAACTTCTCAAACAGTTGCCAAGAGAGAAAAAGTAACACCAATAAGAAAAGCAATAGCTAAAGCAATGACAAATTCTTGAGAAAATGTTGCTTATACAAATTTAGTAACAAAAATAGATGCTACATCTTTATGAGAATCAAGAACAAGAATTAAAGATGCTATTTTAAAAGATGAAGGAGTCAATGTAACTTTTTTACCTTTTATTATCAAAGCCATCAATGTTTCGCTAAAAAAATTTCCAATTTTAACTGCAAAATATGATGAGCAAAATAGCGAATTAATTTATCCTAAAACATTAAATTTAGGAATTGCAGTCGATACCGAAGCAGGACTAATGGTTCCTGTTATAAAAAATGCAGATAAACTAAATATAATTGAAATTGCTAAAGAAATTACTAGACTTGCAGTTGCTGCTAGAGATAAAAAAATCAAGGCAGATGAACTAAAAGGAAGTGATTTTACAGTTACGAATTATGCTTCAGTAGGGTCATTATATGGAGTACCTGTTATAAATTATCCAGATATTGCAATTGCAGGAATTGGAGCAATTGTTGACAAGGCAATCATTAGTGATAAAGGAATTGTTGCAGGGAAAGTATTATACTTAACCGTTGCAGCCGATCATAGATGAGTAGATGGAGCAACAATCGGAAGATTTGCTCAAGAAGTTAAAAAATTATTAGAAAATCCAGATATGTTAGGAGTGTATTAAATGTTTAAATTTAAATTTGCAGATATTGGTGAAGGACTTCACGAAGGTGTAGTAGCCGAAATTTATAAAAAAGAAGGAGATATGGTAAAAGAAGGAGAAGCTTTATTTTCTGTGGAAACAGATAAAGTAACTTCTGATATTCCTTCTCCTGTTACAGGAAAAATTATTAAAGTAGCAATGTTCAAAGGTGATACAATTCATGTTGGTCAAGAGATTTACCAGATTGAAGATGGTTCATCATCAAGTTCTTCTGTTGGAATAAAAACAGAAGCACCTAAAAAAGCAGGTGGGGGAGGAGCTTCTGTTGTTGGGGAAGTTGCTGTTTCAGATGAAGTCATGTCTTTTGGAAGAGTAAATAGTAATTCTTCAAATTCTCAATCTCAAGTTTCTCCAAGAGAAATAGTTCAAAGTGCAAGCATTTCTGCAACGCCTGAGAACAGAAGAGCATTAGCAAGAGCTAAAATGTTAGGACAAAGTGTTGTTTTTGAAACAAATACTTTAAACAGTAGTGAATCTTCAAACAGAAGAGCATTAGCAAGAGCTAAAATGTTAGGACAAAGCCCTGAGATTGTTTCAAAACCAGTTTCCATTCAACAAATTCAACAAAATGTTGAAAAAGCTGTTTCAAATTCTCAAGTTCAACCTTTGATTTCTTTAGCTAATGAATTAAAAAGAGAAAAAGTGACTCCTATTAGAAAAGCTATTGCAAAAGCAATGAAAAATTCTTGATCAAATGTTGCTTATACTAATTTAGTAAATGAAATTAATGTTGGTTCTCTAGTTTCTTTAAGAGAAAAAATTAAAGATTCCGTTCAAGATTTAACTGGAGTTAAAGTAACTTTTTTACCTTTTATAATTAAAGCTATAACTTTAGCATTAAAAGAATTTCCTGTTTTAATGGCTAAATATGATGAACAAGCAAGCGAACTAGTTTATTCAGGAACTTTAAATATTGGAATTGCAGTCGATACCGAAGCAGGACTAATGGTTCCTGTTATAAAAAATGCAGATAAACTAAATATAATTGAAATTGCTAAAGAAATTACTAGACTTGCAGTTGCTGCTAGAGATAAAAAAATCAAGGCAGATGAACTAAAAGGAAGTGATTTTACAGTTACAAATTATGCTTCTGTAGGTTCGTTATTCGGAATTCCTGTTATTAATTATCCTGATATGGCAATTGCTGGTATTGGTGTAATTAAAGATGAACCAATTGTTACAAAAAATGGAATTGTTGCAGGTAAAATTATGAATCTTACTGTTGCAGCAGATCATAGATGAGTTGATGGGGCTACAATTGGAAGATTTGCTCAAAAAGTAAAACACTTTTTAGAAAACCCAGAACTATTAGGAGTGTTTTAAAATGTTTAAATTTAAATTTGCAGATATTGGTGAAGGACTTCATGAAGGTCTTGTAGCTGAAATTTATAAAAAAGAAGGAGATATGGTAAAAGAAGGAGAAGCTTTATTTTCTGTTGAAACAGATAAAGTAACTTCTGATATTCCTTCTCCTGCTACAGGAAAAATTGTTAAAGTAGCAATGGCTCAAGGTGATACAATTCATGTTGGTCAAGAAATTTACTACATTGATGATGGTTCATCTTCACAATCTATTGAAGTTAAACCTGCCGAAATAAAAGCAGAAGCTCCTAAAAAAGCAGGTGGTGGAGCTTCTGTAGTTGGAGAAGTTGCTGTTTCAGATGAAGTTATGTCTTTTGGAAAAAAAACTTCAAGTACTCCTACATCATCAACATCTATTCAACCAACATCTTTTAATGGGAAAATCACTGATAAATATGATGTTATTGTTTTAGGTAGTGGTCCTGGTGGGTATTTAGCTGCTGAAGAAGCTGGTAAAAATGGTAAAAAAACTCTGATTATTGAAAAAGAATATTGAGGAGGAGTATGTCTTAATGTGGGATGTATTCCAACAAAAGCTTTATTAAAATCAACAGAAGTGTTCGAGCAACTTTCACACGCTTCAGATTATGGATTAGATATTGATGTTTCTAAACTTAAAATGAATTGAAAAAAAATGCAAGAAAGAAAGCAAAAAGTTGTTAATACTCTTGTTGGTGGTGTTCTTGCTCTTATGAAGGGGAACAAAGTTAAAACCATTAATGGAGAGGCTAAATTTTTAGCGCCTAAGGTTGTTCAAGTTAATGGTGAAATTTATGAAGCTGAAAATATCATTATTGCAACAGGTTCAAAAAATAGAAAATTAACTTTGCCAGGTTTTGAAGAAGCTTATAAATCAGGATTTGCAATTACAGCTGAAGAAGCAATTCAAATTGAATCTTTACCAAAAGAATTAGTAATTATTGGTGGAGGAGTTATTGGAATTGAATTTGCTCAAATTTTTGCAGCGTCAGGTTCTAAAGTAACAGTTATTCAAAATGCTCCAACAATCATTCCTGCTTTGGATGAAGATGTTATTAAAGTTTTATCTGATAAATTAATAAGTTCAGGAATCCAAATTGTTTATAATGCAGAAACTGTTAAAATTGAAAAAGATACTTTACATTACAAAGTAAACGGAGAAGCTAAAACAATTAAGGCTTCAAAAATTATGGTCTCAGTTGGTAGAATTCCAGTCATTGCTAATGCAAAAGAAGTCGGATATCAAATTGGTGAAAAAGGCGAAATTGTTATTAATGAATTTTGTCAAACAAATATTCCAGGAGCTTACGCAATTGGGGATGTCACTTTTAAAACTATGCTTGCTCATGTCGCTTATCAACATGCTCACATTGCAATAAAACATCTTTTAGGAAACGGAGATCTATCTTATACAGGTAAAACAGTCCCAGCATGTATTTACACACATCCTGAAATTGCTTCTGTAGGAATGTCCGAAAGACAAGCAAAAGAAAGTGGTAGAGCATATATTTCTGAAAAACATCAAATGAAATTTATTGGAAAAGCAATTGCATCAGATCAAACAATGGGTTTTTCTAAATTAATTATTGATAAAGAAACTCATGAAATTTTAGGAGCTCATATTATTGGAGCACATGCAACTGATTTAATTAGTGAATTAGTTGTTGCTATAGATTTAGAAACAACAGTTCATGAAATTGCTAATGCAATACACCCTCACCCTACTTTCAGTGAAATTATTTGAGAAAATGCCCGTACAGCAAGTCACAAATTAAAAAAGAAATAAAGGAAAATTAAATAAAAAACTAGCATTAAGCTAGTTTTTTATTTAATTTTTCAATCATATCTTTAGACATTTCATCTAAATTATATTTAGGAGAAAAGCCTCACTCTTTTTTAGCGGCTGATACATCTAAAGAATCAGGTCAAGAATTCGCAATTTTTTGCAATTTTGGATTTACTTCATAAGTCATTGAAAAACTTGGAATAAATTTTTTAATACTATTTTTAATTTCTTCAGGATCAAAAGACATTGCAGACACATTAAAAGCATTTCTATGAATTAATTTTTCTTGCGGTGTTTCTAACAACTTAATAATACTATCAATAGCATCAGGCATATACATCATATCCATATAAGTACCTTTACCAATAGGAGATTTATACATACCTTTTTTTATTGCCTCATAATAAATTTCAACAGCATAATCAGTTGTTCCTCCGCCAGGTAAAGTATCATAAGAAATTAATCCCGGAAAACGAACTCCTCTTGTGTCAACCCCAAATTTATTATAGTAATAATCACATAATAACTCACCCGCAGTTTTAGTAATTCCATACATTGTTTTAGGACGTTGGATAGTATCTTGAGGCGTATTTACTTTAGGTGTTTCTGGCCCAAATGCTCCAATCGAACTTGGTGTAAAAAATTTCAAATTTAGTTTTCTTGCTGTTTCTAAAGCATTCATAAGACCTGTCATGTTTAAATGTCAAGCAAATTGCGGTTTATCTTCTGCTGTTGCAGATAGCAATGAGGCTAAATGAATAATTGTATCGGCTTTAAAATTTTTAGCAAGATCATACATTTTAACTTCATCTAAAACATCTAAAGTTTCAAATAACCCATTTTTAATAACAGGGTGATTTTCAGGTTTTTTTATATCGGTTGCAAGAACATTTTCAGTTCCTTTGTCTTTTCTTAAACGAGCAATTAATTCCGATCCTATTTGACCTAAACAACCTGTTACAATAATTCTTTTCATATTTTCTCCTTAATATTATTTTTGAAATGAAAGTTAAATAATTTTCATTTCTTTACCTACTTTTAAATAAATTTTAATAGCTTCATCAAGGATTTTTTTTGAATGAGCAGCACTTGGCATATTTCTTACCCTTGCTGTTCCTAAAGGCACAGTTGGAAAAATAATTGGTTTAACATAAACACCTTCTTCTATTAGACGTTTTGCAAAATTTTGAGCTAATTTTTCTTCTCCTAAAATAATAGGAGTGATTGGTGTTTGAGAATTTCCAATGTTATAACCTATTTTTTGCAATTCTTTTTTAAAGTAATTCGCATTTTTTCACAATTTTTCAACATACGAAGAATCAGATTCTATTAAATCAATCGCTTTAATAATAGCAGCACAAGAGCCTGGAGTTAAAGAAGTTGAAAATAAAAAAGTTCTAGCCTGAGATTTTAGCCAAGAAATTAATTTTTGAGATCCTGCTACATAACCTCCAACAACTCCTATTGCTTTTGATAAAGTTCCCATTTGCAAGTCAATTTTATTTGATAAACCAAATTCTTTTACAGTTCCTGCTCCTTTACCAAGAACACCCGAACCATGTGCATCATCTACATAAGTGATTAAATTATATTTTTCGGCTATTTTTACAATTTTATCTAATTTTGCTACATCACCATCCATTGAAAAAACACCATCAGTAATATACATAATTTTTTTGTAAAGACCACTTTCAGTTGCTTCTTTTGCTTTTTGTTCCAGATCTATCATGTCTGAATGCTCAACACGAATAATTTTCGCTTTTGATAAACGACACCCATCAATAATTGAGGCATGATTTAAACTATCAGAAAGAATTGCATCATCTTTTCCCATAATCGAAGAAATTGCACCCATGTTCGCATTAAAACCCGATTGAAATGCAATAGATGCTTCTGTTCCTTTGAATTTGGCAATTCTTTTCTCAAGTTCAATATGAACATCAAGAGTTCCATTAATAGTTCTAACAGCTCCTGAACCCACACCATATTTTATCGTTGCATTATTTGATGCTTCAATTAAATCAGGATGTGTTGCAAAACCAAGATAATTATTTGATGCTAAATTTATTTTTTTCTTTCCATCTATAATTATTTCAGGGCCATTTGCACCTTCAAGTGTATCAATTGTTGAATAAAGATTTTTCTCCTTTAAATTTTTTAGATTTTCATCTAAAAAATTTTCTAAATTGTAACTTGAAAAATTCATTTGGAGTACCTCATTGTTATGTTTATATAATAAGTATAACCTCAAATTTGCACACTTAGAAAAAAAGCATTCATTTAAGCACAATAAATAAAAATTTAATTACTATTTTTGCTTTTATTAATTAGATAATTCAAAACATCTTCTTCTTTTACACTATCAATTTCAAATTTAATATTGAAAAAATGTTTGCCTTCACTATGGTCAGCAATTTTTTTATTTATATTTAAATATTGTTCAAGACTAATTTTTCTTTTTTCAATTAAATTTTTCTTTCTTTTATTTTCTGAAATATTAAGAAAAATTATTTCTAAAAATAAATCTCTAAAATTTGATTCTTTAGTTATAAGAGCAAGTTCTGCAAAATCATATTTATTTTTTTTTAAATGTTCAAAATGCAAAGGTTCTATTAAATTTTTCAATTTTTCCAAATTATTTTTAAAATCTTCTAAAATTCAAGCAACTAATTTTGGTTTATCAACACCTTTTTCATTAACTAAAGTACCGCTTATATGATTTTTTACTAAGTTGTAACCTTCATTATTAAAAGAATAAATTATATTATTAAATTCATCTCCAATAAATACTTTGTAACCTAATTTTCTTAATTTAGTGCTATAGTAAGTTTTGCCTGCACCACTTTTTCCTGTAATTGCTATCATTTATAATATAATCAATTATAAACTATTTATTTTCTTCTTTAAAGTGGATATTACAAAATAAGTTTAATAGTCTATTTGATAATTTTCAGGGAAAAATTCTTCAGAATTTGATTTATTATAAACAACAAAACATTCAACACCATGTTCTTCATAATATTGAATTAATTTTTTTTCATAAAGAGAATCGCGAATGAAGATATTTTCATCATCAATCCTTACCCCTCTAACAATTGAAGCATTTAATTTTTTTGCAAGACTACTAGAATCTCCTGTATTTTTTATGATTTCAATTCTTTTAAAATTTTTGAACTTATTTTTCAATTTTAAGTATCTTTCTTCTAAAGAATTTTCATTATTTTTTTCCTCATTAATACTTGGTGCAATATAAACATAATCAAAAACTTTTAAAGCTCTTTTTACAACATCAAAATGCCCCATTTTAAAATATGTAAAACTTCCTACAAAAAGAGCATTTTTTGTTTCTTCTTTTATTATTTTCATATATTCCTCCACACAAAAAATTTAAATGCAGCAATGCATTTAAATTTTACTTGTTCATTTCTTCACTTGTACCAAAATAACTTAAAAGCAACAATAAATATTTAAGATCTTCTTTTATATCTTCAAGAATACTTTTAGCAATTGCTTCTTTTGAATAAGTTTTTATTTTTCTAGGATTAATTTTAAAAAGATTCTGATTAATATTTTTACCATTAAACACTTGAACATATTCATCATTAAAAATTGCAACTTTAGTATTTAAACCGCTCATTTTTTCCAATTTTAATCATAATTCTTGTGTGTAAATAGTAAAAATTTTTCTACTAAATATTCTATCTGCTGTTCTAATTTTATGTTTTTTATTAAAATCTCTATTCTCAAGATCATCTAATTCTTTTGGACCACTATGTTTGTCGTTTACAAAAAGTGGTGAGTCACTTTTTGAAGCATGTTTATCTATTTTTAAAACACAACTATCAACATAATAATAATCTGTTCTTTTGTTTTTTGAATCATAAACTTCATAACGTCATGTTGCAATACCAATACTAAAAGGTTTTTGATTAAATTCTCCATGAAGGACATCTGATTTTTTAAAAAGTAATTCATTTCTTGGTCTTGAATACGAAGTACTTCTAGCATTAGTATTCATTTTTACAGTCGTTGAAACAACATTAGAATAATTTCACACAAACATTTCTAAATCTTTATAATTGTGTTCGAAAATATCAATATTTTCCACTTTATCTAAAATTATTTTATAAATTTTAGAAACATTTAAACTTCTTTTAATTTCATAATTAATTTGTTTTTTCAAACGATGAAATATTGTTAACACTATTGATGAAATACAAAATGTAATAAAAATAAAAACAATAAAAGCAATAAGCAACGGAAAGATTAGTGTTGTAAAAAACATTGAAATAAAAATAATGGCAATAATAATCGGGATAAAAACTAAAAGAGCTCAAAATTTTATAATAAAAGCCACAGTTGAAGTGGGGCTTTTAAATTCAAAATTTTCTACAATGTGCTTAAGAACACTTTCCTCATCAAAGAGATCTTCATAATTAGTTTCAATCAAATTTCTGAATTTTTTTACTTTCATAAAAAGACCTAAAATTTAATTTCAACATCTTCTCTTTGTTGCGCTGAAGCAACAAAGAGTGGGAATGTTTCTAATTTATTATTGTAAGAAACAATTGTTCCAGGTACAGAAAGAATCTGTTGGTTATATCTTTGAACATCTGAATTGTAAAGTCTTCTAGCTGCAGCAATTTCTCTTTCAAGATCTTCAATAGTATTCATGAAATCAATCATAATTGTGTTTGCTTTTAAATCTGGATAATTTTCAAAAGAAATTTTAAATTGAGAAGTTAAATTTTCAATTTGCGAAGCAACTTCTCCTCTATTTTCTGGATTTATTGCTTGACTTCTAAGTTTGGCAATATTTTCTTGAATATCTTTTTCATGTCTTAAGTATCCTTTTACAGATTCATAAGTTTTAACCAATGTATCTCTTCTTTTTGCTAATTGGATATCAATTCCAGAAGCTTGTTGGTTAATTCTTGTTTGTAATTCAATAAAATAATTTTTTGTTTTAATGTATCAAACAATATAAAAAATTATTGGAATAATTAAGACAAAAGAAATTCAAAATATAATTTTTAATCATAATGGGTTTTCTGGTCTTCTTATTCTATTATCTGCGTTTGGAGAGAAAGATTTTTCATTTACACTTTCTCTCATATTTACTGATTTCATAGTCTCTCCTTTTTAATTATTTAGTAATTATACCATGAATAAAAATAAATTTTTATTCACTTATTTCATCTTTCAATACAGCATATTGTAAAGTAAGAACTGATAATGAAAAATAAGCACTTGAAATTCCTGTTCTACTTCCAAAAATTTTTGCAAATTCTAAATCATGAGAAGCAAACAAATTATTATTGGTCTTCTCATCGGAATTTTTGAATTTTAAATAAAATCCATTACTAATTTTTTGATTTTTTAAAATTGAAGGTATTGATTCACTTAACTTTGATTCATTTAAATTTTTTTCATATTTAATTAAGTCAAAATTTTTATTTGTAATTGAACTTGAAAGTGAATTGATTTCATATTTTGAATAAATATTATGATTATTATTTGAACTTAGCGAATGTATCATAGGAATTATTTCAACTTCAACATTACTTAAATTATTCAAATTCAATCACAAAGGATTTAATTTATCAAAATATGACAAATAATTTATTGCTCCTATTAAATTCATCTTTGCAAAAATCCTTTTGTCTTCAACAACTAATTCATTAAGTGATATTCTAAACCCATTTTTAAGGATAAATTGCCTTGAATCTAGTTTTGCTAATTCTAAATTATCCCTTCCAATTTTTGCTGGAACTCTATTCTGTTCAAGATTTTGAAATACTTCATTAAAATATAAATTAATTTTTTTTGTTGATTGATTCAAATCCTTAGATAATTCATCAATTTGAACATCTAATAAAGTATCCAATTCTTGTTTATTGTAAAAATTAGAGTTGTTTACAATTTCTCCTTGATTTTGAATTGTGAAACTAAAGTTTGAAAAACTTTTACTTCCCAATTTTGAAATTCAATTGCCACTTTCATCTTTAGAATATGGATTTACATGAGTTTCAAAATGAATTTTATTTTCTAAATATAAGTCTTGTTTTCTAGTGTCAACAATTCCGTTTTTAACATCATCATAATAGCTATTTGAACTTCTGATAATAATTGAAGATTTTTGAGGAACATCTTCCAAAGATTTTTTTTCATCTTGAGGCAACATGTTTGAAATGAAAGAAAAATAACTAAGATTTTGAGAACTATTAGTTTTACTTGTACTTATTGAAGCTTTTACAATTTGAGTAGAATTTAAATTTGGTATAAATTTACCACTCGAATCAGGTGTAACTAACATATAACCAATATTTATTTTTGCTCCTTCTTTAGGTAATTTAGTTTCTATTTCAGGACTATTTAAAAGAGTATTACCTCCTGCTGAAAAAAAACGACCTGAAAGAGGAGCATCAATTTCAACATCCCCCCCTGCATATAAAGTTTGGATTGAAGGGTATGTGAAAATTTTAAATATATTTGTACTTTCATCTTTTTCTGATCAAAATAAAAGAGGTTGAATTTTAGCTTGAGTTGTTACAAAATTTAAATTTGTTTCACTAGAAGAAATTTTAATTTCTCCAGTAGCTTCTCCTACAATAGGTGCAAGTGATTTAACAGTTCCATCTAGTAAATATGAAATACTTAAATTTAAGCCACTTTTATTGTTGATTTTTACTTCAGAATTTCTTATTTTGTCAATAAAAGAAGATGCACTTCAATATGATTGAGGTGTGGGATTTATAAATTGTTTAGTTTTTTGAATTTGTCCATTTTTAACATTCATATTTTGTAAATCAAATTCAAGTTCTTGGATTGATAAGTTACTAAATTGATTCTCTGCATATTTATATAAATCATTTATTGATGAAAATTCTGTTTTTAAATTATTAAATTTTAAACTTTCTCAAGTAAATTTAGCGCCCGATTTTAAAATAATTGTGAAATTTGCTTCTGTTGTTGTAACATTTGATAAATAATTTAACAATAAATTATCCTTAATAAAATTTAGCATATTTGATTCATTTAAATTTATTAAATTTTCTAATAAAGTTTCAGAAGAAAAAATATTGTTAGAATCTAACTGATTTTGTTTAGGCAATTCAATAGGCTTAGATTTAAAAGTTAATGATTTTAATTTTTCTAAATCAGAATTGTAAGAACTCATTGAATTCACATTTGTTGAGACAGGTTTAAACCCTTGAATTTTAATCCCAATCACTGAAGGATAATCAAACCCATTAAAATCAAGTCTAACAGTTTGATTTTCAGGAGACACTGAAATGAATTGTCTAACAAATGAAACAGGAATATTTTTAGGTAAACCTAAAATAATAAAGTCATTTGGAAAAATTTTAGGTACTGATTCAAGATTTGGAGCAATAGAGTTTGAGATTGCCTCAAAAAAATAGTCTTTGTTAATATTTGTTTCATTTTCTTTAATAGTAGAATCAGGTTTTGAAATATCTTCGTAGTATTTATTTGTATAAGAAATAGAAGGATTTGCAGAAAAAATTTTAATATGAGATAAATTTTGCTTTAAAATATTTTCAGCTTGACTAGTAGTTAAAAAATTTGATATTTCTACTTTTTCTTTAATCGCACCAGATTGAAAATGAATATTTGCTAAAATCTTTCCTTGTTCAGGAATTGATTCAACTACTTTATAGCTTATTGCCTCACTAAAATCTTCTGGGAATTCAATAGATTCCAAATTATTTTTAACACTAAAATAATTAGGAGATTCAATTGCAAGAGAGAAAAAAGTTAGTGAATTTGATTTAAACGGAGTAATTGAACGATTCTTTTCTTCCAACTTAATACTAAAAGTATTTTCATTTAATCAGTTTTGTTCTTTTTCTTTATTAAATGCACTTGAACTATTAACTGTTGGATTTGAAGCAATTAAAAGAATAGGAGTTATTATCGAAGTAGAAACTACTCCGAATGCACTAATTCCTATCAGTCACTTTTTCTTTTTACTTAATTTTCTTTTAGTGATCATAATTTAATTCTATATTTTTATGATTTTGAAAAAGTTAAATTATTGTTATTTTCTAAAATGTAAATCATTAAAATTTTTCACAAAGAAACTTTTGTATAATTCAAATTATGGAAAATAAAGGATTTGAATTAGTTTCAACATATAAACCAACAGGTGATCAACCAAGAGCAATTCAAGAATTAATTGAAGGTTTAGAACAAAATAAAAAATCTCAAGTTTTACTTGGAGTAACAGGTAGTGGAAAAACTTTTACAATTGCAAATGTAATAAAAGCAGCAAATCGACCTGTTTTACTACTTTCGCATAATAAAACTTTAGCAAGTCAACTTTATAGTGAATTAAAAGATTTTTTTCCAAATAACCGAGTTGAATATTTTGTAAGTTATTTTGACTACTATAGACCCGAAGCTTACATGCCAAATACTGATACTTATATTGATAAAACTACCAAATCTAATTGAGATTTAGAAGAGATGAGAATGTCAACATTAAACTCTATTTCTACAAAAAGAGATACTATCGTTGTGGCAAGTGTTGCTTCAATTTATGGAGCTTTAAAACCAAAAGAATATTGAAGTGCTTTTTATAATATTTCAATAGCTCAAAAAATTTCAAGAAAAGAATTTTTATTAGATCTAGTTCAAAGGGGTTACAAAAGAAATAATGTTGCAAGCGAACCAGGCAGTTTTAACGCAAAGGGGGATTTTGTAGATATTATTCCTGCTTGAACTAAAGGCTTTCATATAAGAGTGGAATTTTTTGGAGATGAAATTGAAAAAATTTCAACAATTGATTCTAATAACAAAATCACAATTGAAAAATTTAAAGAATATTTAATTTTTCCAGCTTCAGCATACACTGCTCCTACAGGCACAATTGAAGCAGCAGTTTTAAGAATTAGAGAAGAATTACATCAAAGATTAGAATATTTTGAAAAAGAAGGAAAACTTCTTGAAAAACAAAGATTAGAAGATAGAACAAGAAATGATTTAGAATCACTTGAAGAATTTGGTTTTTGTCCTGGAATTGAAAATTATTCTCGTCATGTAGATGGTAGAGCAGAAGGAGAGCAACCCTTTACACTTTTTGATTATTTACCAAATGATGCTTTATTAATAATTGATGAAAGTCATATGATGATACCGCAACTTAATGGAATGTATAATGGCGATAGAGCAAGAAAATTAAACCTTGTTAATTATGGATTTAGACTTCCTTCAGCTCTTGATAATCGTCCTTTGCAATTTCATGAATTTGAAAAATATGAATTTCAAAAAATATACATTTCAGCAACTCCTTCAGATTACGAAATTAATCAAGCACATGGTGAAATTGTTAAACAAATAATTAGACCAACAGGTTTATTAGATCCACTTATTGAAATAAGAAGAGAACAAAATCAAGTGGAAGATATGTTTGATGAAATTCAAAAACAAAAAGCTAAAAAGCAAAGAACTCTTATTTTAGCTACAACTAAAAAAGTCAGCGAAGAACTTACAAGATATTTTCAAGAAAAAAAAGAAAAAGTTGCATATATTCATTCAGACTACACAACTTTTGAAAGAAATGAAATTTTGAGAAAATTAAGAAAAGGAGTTTATGATACTGTTATTGGAATTAATTTATTGCGTGAAGGAATTGATTTACCAGAAGTTAGTTTAATTATGGTTTTAGATGCAAATAAAGAGTCATTTTTTAGAAGTAAAAAATCTTTAATTCAAATTGTGGGTAGAGCAGCAAGAAATGTTAATGGTAGAGTCATTTTTTATGCAAATAATATTTCTAAAAGCATGGAAGAAACTATTTATGATAATCTTGACAAGCGAAAAATTCAAATGGATTACAATAAAAAACATAACATTATTCCAAAAACAATTATTAAACCAATAACTGAAGCAATTGAAGATAAGAAATTAAATGAGAGTTTAATTTCATTCATGTCACATTCAAAAACAAAAAAATCAATTAAAGAAAAAGAAGCATTAGTAAAAGATTTAAGAAATCAAATGCTAGATGCTTCAAAACAATTAAATTTTGAAAGAGCAGCAGAGCTAAGAGATATTATTTTAGAATTAGAAGCAAATTAGTATAATTCTAATTGAATGAAAAATATAATGATATAATATAAGCTAAGAGTTATACTTATATAAAGTAAAAATAAAGGAAAAAATATGTCATTACAAACTTACAAATGAAAAGATGCACAAGATTTTATTGAAAAAAATCACAATAGAGTCATTTACTTAGAATTTGCAACAGAGACTTGTGGAGATTGTAGAGCAATGGCGCCTGTTGTAGAAGAATTTGTAGATCATTTTAAAAATAATGATAAAGTAAAATTTTTAAGAGTAGATGCTGAAGAATCAGGTCTATGAAAAGTAACAGGAAATAAATGAGAAGTTTTAAGAATTCCTACACACATTGTCTTAAAAAATAATGAAATTTTTAGAAAAGGATTTGAATACTTTCCTAAAGAATTATTAGTAGAATGAGTCGAAGAGGCTCTTAAAAATACAAAATAGTCCTATTGGACTATTTTGTATTTTTAAATTTTATTTTTAGAGTAATTTAGCAAAATTTTGTATTTAATTAATAATCTTTTGAAAAACTATTTAAAAATTAAAAGAATATTTAAATATTGTATTACCACAAGCAACTACAGCAACCATCGGAATTGCAACCATTGTTGTTGCTCCTAAACCTAAAAACATTTTCTTTTTCATAATCCTCTTACCTTCTTTGATTTACTCTGATTTTTTAAAACCACCAATAGTTATAATACTTTGATTTTATACACCATCTAATGTTCCACTTACTCTAATTACTAATACACCTTGTTTATCACTTGAACTTTTAATTGCTTCGTCATCAATACTGACAATAAAACTTACTCCATTAATTGAATCTGGTGTTTTTATAAATTGATTTAAAGTTTCATTATTAACTTGAGAAGGTAAGGTATTTGCAAAATCACCTATTGGATTAAAAATTACCTTATCAATTGCAGATAGAATTACTCCTCTTTTTGCAAGTACATCAGGACTAGCACTTGTTACTGGATCAGTTGTACTTATACTTGTAGATAAAGAAAATAAAATATTGAAACAATTTTGCTTTCCTAAAATAAATCAAAATTTAAAAAATATTACTTTCTTTCAAAATAAAAACAAAAATAATTAATATTATTTTCTTATGAGTTTAATGATAAAATTATAAGAGTGAGACAACGATTTTTTACTTTTTATTCAAATTAAAAAAGTTTAGATAAAATAATTATAATAAAGAAATACTTTTATAATTATTTTGCTTGCTTAGTTAGAAATACATCTAACAACTAGAAAATATAATTGAGTTATAAAACTCAAAGGAAAGAGAGAAATATATGAAAAAGAAAATATTTTTAAGTTTAGGAGCAACGACAATGGTTGTAATTCCAATGGTTGCTGTTGTAGCTTGTGGTAATACAAGTACAAGTACAAGTATAAGCACAACTGATCCAGTAACAAGTGTTAGTCCTGATGTACTTTGAAAAAGACAAATTATTTTAGATACAATTAGATCTCTAATTTTAGTTTCAAAAATTGATATCAGTAATACATTACCTTCAGAAATTACAAATGAAAATCTTACTGATTTCTTTGATACACCCCCACCAATTAAAGGAGTTACTTTCAATATTAGTATTGATGGTGAAACTATTGCTCATTCACAAGATAAATATGGTTCTTTTACATTGAAAGTTACGGGGGAATATCAAGGCGCAACACTTAATGCTCTTAAATTTATTAAAGGATTTAAAAAATCAAAGTAAATCAAAGAAAGTAGGAAAATATATGGAAAAGAAAAGATGTAGCTTTGATAAAATTACTTCCTACAATTCAAAAACAACTCAAAGCTAAAAATATCTAGTCTTAAAAGAAAATTAAAAGTACTTAATTAGTAAAAAAATTAAGTACTTTTAATAATATAAATATGATTAAAGATTTGTTAAATAATCACTTTTTTCTTAAAATATTTTTGAAACAGATCTTTAAAATTTATGAATACTATGTGTATAAACTAATTTCACTTATTGTAAATTATCATTTTAATTTTAAATCTGCACTATGATAAATATTTCAAATTCAAAATTTCATTTTCAAAAATTATTTTCATTGAGAAAATTCATTTTAAGTTATTTGTAATTGAAAGGGAAAATAAATAATTGTTTATGAAAATATAGTAATAGATGAAAATTTTGAAATTATGATCAATTTTTAAAAATATTTTAAGAAATTAAAACTATTAAAGCAAAAATTTATTGAAAATAGATAATTGAAATCTTAGCAAAAATCACAAAATAAGTTCAATTTGTCTTTTAAAAATAAATTAAGAACATTCCATATTTTTTAAAAATAATTTCTATAACAAAAAGGAATAATTGTAAGTTTTACCTAATTGCATAAGAATTTTTACTTGAATTAAATTTGCAATAACAAAGTTTAAAACTATAAAAAATTGAAACTTTTCAAAAAGTTTATACAAAAAAGATAAAATTAAAGGAGAAGTATTGAAAAAGAAAATATTAGAAATAATAAGAAAATCAGAAATTCAAAAATTAGAAGAAATTTTTAATGATGGTAATTCTTATAAATATATTATTGAAGGAGTTTTTATCAAAAAAGAAGCTACAAAATCAAATCAAAATATTTTAAATGCAATTGAAAATCTTTCTAAAAGTTTTGATACTAAAATTGAAAATCTTTCTAAAAGTATAAACACAAGATTAGATAAAATTGAAAATAGACTTGAAAAAGTTGAAAAAGATGTTAGTATTTTAAAATCAGATGTTGCTTTTATCAAATCACTTCCTACAATTCAAAAAGAACTTAAATTTAAAAATATTTAGTTATAATTTTGTGTCTATAAAATTAGAAGAAATTTTTAATGAGGTAATTCTTATAAATATATTACGGAGAAGTTTTTATCAAAAAGAATCTACAAAATCAAATCAAAATATTTTAAATGCAATTGAAAATCTTTCAAAAAGTATAAATTTAAGATTAGATAAAATTAAAAATAGATTTGAAAATGTTGAAAAAGATGTAGCTTTGGTAAAATCCTTCCAACAATTCAAAATAAAAGCATTTAATCTTTTTTAAATATGTGCTCATTATTTTATTTATACCTAATGAATATGATATTCATTCCATTTCTAAAACAATTTTTAATGCCATTTTTTTTAATAAAAATAGAATGGAAATCTTGAGAAAAATTAAAATTCTATTCACTAGATAAGAGTTAAATTCCAAAAATTAAAATTTTTCTAAAAAAGTATCAAAAATACTTTTAGAGACTATTTTTTACTTTTAAATTTAATATATATTTAAATTACAATAAAACTTTCTTATTTGTATAATTATATTGAATGTTAAATAAATAAAATTTTAACAAATTCTTTAAGGAGTTAAAAAGTAAAAATGAAAGCAAACAAACAATTGAACCATACAGCGAGTCATTTATTAGCAACGGCCGTTTTGAAATTATTCCCAAATACTAAGCTAGGGTTCGGACCTGCAATTGATGAAGGTTTTTATTATGATTTTAAATTTGAAAAACCACTATTAGAAGAAGATCTAAAAAAAATTAAAAAAGAAATGCAAAAAATTACAAAGCAAAATTACATTTTGGAAAAACATCATGGAGAAGATTTTTTTAATTCCGAAAAACCCTTTAAAAAAGAACTTTATGACGAATTAAAGCAAAAAGGAGAAAATGTTACTTTTTATGCAATTAAAGATCCAAGGTTGAACAAAATTATTTTCAATGATCTTTGTTTGGGCAATCATATTCAAAATGTTTCTGAAGTAAAACATTTTGAATTGCTTTCAATTGCAGGAGCTTATTGAAGAGGAAATAGTGACAAAGAACAACTAACAAGAATATATGGTACTGCTTGAGAAACTCAAGAGGAATTAGATCAGTATTTAGATTTATTAAAAGAAAGAAAAGAAAGAGATCATAGAACTATTGCAAAAAATCTAGATTTATTTATGTTTTCCCCCCTTTCAGGTTTAGGTTTTCCTATTTGATTAGAAAATGGAATGAAAATTAAAAACGCTATCATGAAAACAGTTTTGGAACTTGATGACAGGTATGGTTTTGATGAAGTGCATACTCCGATTGTAGGTGAACAAAAACTTTATGAAACAAGTGGTCACTGAGCACATTACAAAGATGATATGTATCCACCAATTAAAGTTGAAAACGAAAATCTTATTTTAAGACCAATGACTTGCCCTCATCATATTTTAATTTTTAATTCAAGATTATATAGCTATCGTGATTTGCCAAAAAGATTTAGTGAGCAGTCATGATTATTTAGGCATGAAAAATCAGGCGCATTAACTGGTTTTGAAAGAGTTAGAGCCTTACAATTGACTGAAGGTCATATTTTTGCAAGAAAAAGTCAAATTGTTGATGAATTTAAACATTTATACAAAATGATCAACGAAGCTTTAAGTATTTTTGGAATTAAAATTGATTATGTTTCATTTTCAAGACGTGACCCTAAAGATAAAGAAAAATTTTATCAAGATGATAAATTATGAGAAACAGCAGAAAAAGATCTGGAAACTGTATTAAAAGAATTAAAAATTGAGTATAAAGAAATGATTGGCGAAGCAGCTTTTTATGGACCGAAAATAGATTTTCAAGTTAGAACAGTTTTAAACCATGAAATCACAATGTCAACATTGCAATTGGATTTTTTACTTCCAGAAAAATTTGATATGTCATATGTTAATGAAAATAATGAGCGTGAAAAACCTGTTTTAATTCATCGAGGTTTAATCGGGACATATGAAAGATTTTTATCTATTCTTTTAGAACAAAACAAAGGTGTTTTTCCTTTTTGGTTAGCTCCAAAACAATTTGCAATAGCTGTTGTTAATCCAAATGATAAAATGCAAATTGAATATGCCGATTCTGTTTATAAAACTTTAAAATCTAAAAAATTTCACGTTTATTTTGACAATAGAGATGAAAGACTAAGCAAAAAAATTAGAGAAGCTCAAATTTCAAAAACTAAATATATTTTTGTAATTGGAGAAGAAGAAGCTAAAACAAAAACAATTACAATCAGAGCTTATGGAGAAGAAAGCACAACAACTTCAACTATTGAAAACTTCTTAAAAAATTTAGATTATAAAAAAGCTTAATTGAACATTTAAAAAAGAGTTTTATGCTCTTTTTTAAATGTTACCAAATCTAAAAAATTGATTTCATCATGGAAGTACTTATATTTTGTAAAATTGGCAATATCAAATTTTTTCAAAAATATTGATTAGAAATTTTTCTGTTTTGACTTTTTTATTTAAAATCAATTCTCTACAAAATAATAGAAAACCATTTATCGAAAATGGAAAAATCGAAAAAGCTTTAAAGTTTTTTGAAAAAAACAACCAAAATCTTTTTGATTGGATCTATTAATTCTGGAAATATTTCAAAAATTTTTTATGCAAAATTAATTTTAAAAAAATATTTTTCCATTTTGTAGAGGTTTCACATGCTCAAGAAAAAAATAAAACAATTAGATGAAAACGATTTAATAATTTGTGTTTTAAGTTCTCTAAAACACTCTTGGCCTAATGAACCTTTGGAAAATAGAAAAAGATACCTAAAATTATTTTTACATCTCTTTTAAATATCAAAGAAAATAAAAAAGCAATTATTTTTAGTTTTAATAAGAAGAGTGAAATATTAAATACTTTTAAAACTCTTGAGGAAACTGCAATTATAAACCGATATATCAATCAAATATTATTGAAATTAAAAGATAAAAATAAACAAATTTTCATCATTGAAACTTTATAATGTTAATATGGCAAAAAAAACTTCAAAAAAAGCTCAAAGAATTAAAATTAAAAGATCATCTGCTTGAACTAAATCTTTGTTTTTATTGTTTTTTATAATGATTCCAGCAATTTTGATTTGATTTTTTACTTCACCAGATTTTGGAGATAATATTTTTGGATTTTCTTTCGGGATATTTTTTGTAATTTCGTTAGGATTTTTTTTATATTCAATTTTAATTGGCATTTTATTTTTCTATTTTAAAATTGTCGATTTACAAGTTTTTTATTTTTTAATTCCAATTTCTTTTTCTTTAGTAGGAATTTATCTTAGTTATGCTTTACCTATTTGAGCTAGATTTATTATTACTGTAATTTTGATTTTAAGTGCAATTCCAACTAATTTTATAATCAATTTAATAGAAGATAAAATGGTTTGAAAAGTAAAAATTAAAAATACAATGAAGAAAAATGAATAGAAAATTTAAATTCTATTCATTTTTACAACAAAAACATTTTTTTCCTTTATTTTATCGATTTTTAATGTTTCAATACTTATTTTTTTGTTGTTAATTTCTTCTTTTTCTTCAAAAATTTTTGGTCCCTTTATAAAATAGCCAGTAGCATCTTGCTTTGTAATTTTCATAAAGTATTTTATTAGTAAATCTAAATGAGCAACAGCTCTTGCTGAAACAAAGTCAAATTTTAATTCAGAGAAATTTTCTGCTCTTGTATTAAAAATTTTTATTTTCAAATTTAGTTTTTCATTTACTAATTCTAAAAACCTAACTCTTTTTGAATTGCTCTCAATAATATAAAAATTTATTTTTGGATAAATAATAGCAAATGGAATGATTGGGAATCCTGCTCCAGAGCCAATATCTACTCAACTTTTATTTTCAAAATCATTTAAATTTTTAGTTTCTAAAATTTTTTCAAAACAAAAAAATGACTCATTTATTCCTTCTTTTCAAAGATTTTCACCTTCAAAACCCGTTAAATTTATTTTTTTATTTCATTCCTCAACTAGCGAAACAAATTGCTCAAGCTTATTAAATTTTTCAGGATTTGAAACTAATTCTTTGCAAATTTCACTATTTGTCTTCATTAAAATTAGTAATTGTTTTTCTTCAAGTATCATAAAGTTTTGAAATGGACTCATTTTTAGTATTAGCTTCAATAACACTTGAAATTAAATCTTCAACTCCAGCAATTGTTAATTTTTTAAATTTAGCTAAATTATTAACAGTTGCAACAGAATTTGTTACAATCACACGATCAATTGCTTCTGATTCTTCAAAAATTTGAAATCCATTCGAAAAAAGTCCATGAGTTGCTGCAACAATAATTTTTTTTGCCCCTAAAGATTTTAGCATTTCGGCTGCTTTAATTATTGTTCCACCAGTATCAATAATATCATCAATGATGACAATATTTTTACCTTCGACTTCTCCTAAAACACCAACTATTTCACTTTTATTTGGTCCAGTTCTTCTTTTATCTACAATCGCAATTTTTATTGAGTCTGAAATCAATTCAGCCAATTGTCTTGCCCTAACTGCCCCACCATGATCAGGGGATGCTACAGTAAATTTTTCATTTGATTTTTTTAATTCCTTCGCAAGAATAAATTGTCCTTTTAAATCATCTGTCGGAATATCAAAAAATGCTTGAATACTTGAGTTGTGCAAATCTATTGAAATGATTTTTGTAGATCCCATTCTTTCTAAAATATCAGCAATTGCTTTTGCACCAATAGATTCACGACCTTTATTTTTTCTATCTTGTCTTGCATAAGGAAAATATGTAAGAACAACATTAATTTCTTTTGCTGAAGCTCTTTTTAAAGAATCAATAAACAAAAATAACTCCATTAAATTTTCATTAACAGGACTAGAACCAGAAAAAATGATGTAGACAATTCTATTTCTTACTACAACATTACTTTTTACTTTAATTTCTCCATCAGCAAATACCACTTTTTCAAAAGTAGCAAATGGAATATTTGTTTTTTTTGCAATTTCTGTTGCTAATTCAATTGAATTGGATGTTCCAAAAATTACATTTTCCTCGATATTATTACAATGTGACATTACTTTCTCCTTTTTTAAAATAAAAAAATATAGTAAAGAAACTTACGCTTCATCCACTATATTAAATGTTGGTCCATTTGGTTTTTTACTTATTTCTTCTTTTACAAATTTATTAGTTTGAATATTTCATTCTTTTTCTAAATTTGAATAAAATTTTGGGGTAAAAAATTCATTCAAAAATTCTAAAAATTGTTTTTTTTGTTTTTCTACTCAAGAAAGATTAACATCAATATTTCTTTTTGTTGATAACTTATCAACAATAATATCAAAGTGTCTACCAATTTCTTCAGTTACATTCAATTCAACATAAATTTCATATCATTTTCTAAAATTAATTTTTGGATTATCTAATAAAACCATTTTTAAAGATTTTCAATCCGATAATTGCTTTAAATAGAAAGAATAAATTTTTGCATATTTAACTATTGTTAAATCTTTTGAGGCACTATAAATGTTAGTTAGAATTTCTTTAAATTTAGGATCTATATTTTCAAGATCAATTTTATTATTATCTTTTACTAAATTTATTTTTGAATTATTATCAAACAAACTAAAATAAAACTCTTTAGTATCTTCTGATAAAAGCTTCAATTTTATTTGAATGTCTTCAAAAGAATTAATTGCCTTATTTGAAGTTTCTTCTTCACTCTGAAATCTTACAAGAATTTTTCTTCCGTCTAAGTCTATTAATTCATGATCATTTTTGTTGAAAATAATTGCCATTGATATTCCACCTTTTATTTACATTTTACATTAATTTAATTCATAAAAAAGAATTTTATAAACATTTAAATCAATTTGCTGAGGTCTGACCTCAAAAGATAGGTTCAATTTTTTTAAAACACTTTTAATTTTTTCAAGATCATAAACATTTTTTAAATTATTTGAAAGTTTTTTTCTTTGTTGAGAAAAACAAGTTTTTATAAAAACTAAAAATTTTTCAATATCAATATTTTCAATATCATTCTTAAATTCAAAATAAACAACTGCTGAATCAACATTTGGTTGAGGGTAAAAACAAGTTCTTGGAACATTAATAACTTTTTTTATATTTGCAAAGAATTGCGAACTAACACTCAATTTTCCATAATTTGAATCATTTGCTTTTGCAATTAATTTATCAGCAATTTCTTTTTGAACCATAATTAAAGCTTTTGTAAAAAATTTATGGTTTTCAAAAATTTTAAACAAAATATCACTTGTTATAAAATAAGGAATGTTTGCAATAATTATTTTTTTATCTTGAAAATCAATTTCACTTTTCAAAAAATCTTCATGCTTTAAAGTGAAATTTTTTGCTTTTATTTTTTCCTTTAAAAAAGGAATCAATTCTTTATCAATTTCATATGCTAAAACATTTTTAGATTTTTTTACAAGTAAATTAGTTAAAGCTCCTTGTCCCGGACCAATTTCTAAAACATCTTCATTTTCTAAAGGAATAAAATTCACAATTTTTTCGATGATATTTTTATCTTGCAAAAAATTTTGTCCAAGACTTTTTTTAAAATTATGAGACATATTTTGATAAGTTAAAAAATCTTTCTATATTTTCATTTACCTTGATATTAAAATTCTCAACATTTAACTTTTTTAATGAAGCAACAAATTTAGCTACTTCTTTTACATATACAGGTTTATTTTTTGTACCTCTATAAGGAACAGGAGTCAAAAAAGGAGCATCTGTTTCAACAAAAATTCTTTCAACAGGAATTTCTTTAATCGCTTCAACAGTATCTTTAGCATTTTTAAAAGTAGCAACCCCAGAAAAAGAAAAATAAATATTAGGATTTAAATCTAAAAATTTTTTTGCTCAAAAAGCATTTCCAGAATAAGTATGAAAAACTATTCTATGATTTTTAAATTCTTTTTGAGAAAAAATTTCATACATATCCTCAATTGAATTTCTCATATGAATCATTGTAGGAATATTTTTTGAAATAGATAATCTTAAAAATCTTTTTAAAGTTTCAATCTGAAGTTCCTTTTTAGGATTATTGTCATAGTAAAAATCTAATCCCACTTCACCTATACCGACAACACTTTTATCAAGCAATTTTTCAATTTGATCAACATCATCTGGATTAAAACTTATTGAAGGATGAATTCCAATAATCGGGAAAAGATTCTCAGGAAATTTTTTACATATCTCTTTTACTTCTTTTGAATCTTCAATTGAAGTTCCAACAATAAAAAGTTTTTCTACATCATTTTCTATTGCTTCCTTAATAACAATTTCACCATCTTCATAAAATTCTTTTAATGGGTGTGTATGAACATCACTATATTTTTTCATATTACTTACCAATTACTTACCAAGACAAAAATTTGAAAACATTTTATCGAGTAATAATTCATTATCTGCTTTTCCTTTTATATTTACTAAACTTTCTCAAGCTTTAGTAATATCTATTATAACAACATCTGGAGTTAGACCAGATTCTAATCCTTCTTTTGCTTCACTTAAAGCTAAATAAGATTTCTTAATCATAGATAATTGATTTTGAGAATAAATTAAATTAGGATTATCTCATTCAACATCATTACAATAAGAAGAAAGTTTATTTTCTAATTCAATGATGTCTTTATTTAAAGTACTAATTTTTATCATGTGATTTTGCTTATTGTGATTTTTAATTAAATCCTTTTTATTTAAAATCTTTAAGTAAATTTTATTTTTAGATTTAATTTCAATTTGTTTATCAAAGTCATTTTCTGCTTCATTAGGTTGAATTATATGCAAAATAATATCTGATTTTTCAATTGTTTCAAAAGTTTTTTGAATCCCTAAATTTTCAATATTGTTTTGAACTTCTCTTAGACCAGCTGTGTCTGAAATACTAAATAAAAATCCATCAATTTGAAAAGAAGCTTCGATAACATCTCTAGTTGTTCCGGCTTCATTTGTAACAATTGCTCTTTCTTCATTTAATAAAGCATTTAATAATGAGCTTTTTCCTACATTGGGTTTTCCAACAATTGCAATTTTTAACCCATTATAAATTATTGAAGCTTTTTCAGAAATTTTAATTAAATCATTTAATTTTTGAATTAATTCCTTAATTTTTGGTAATAAAGTTTCATTATGTAAATTTTCAACATCATCATATTCTGGATAGTCAATATTTGTTTCACAAGTAGCAATTAAATAAAGCAAAGTATCGATATATGATTCAATATCTTTGCTTATTTTCCCATCAAATTTATTAACACTAATTTGAGCTTGTCTAATAGTTTTTGCATGAATTAAATCATTAATTGCTTCGGCTTTTACAAAGTCCATTTTTTTATTCAAAAAACTTCTTCTACTAAATTCACCTCTTTCAGCAAGTCTAGCACCATTTGCAATCAATAATTGCAATACTAAATTTGTAACAACAATTCCTCCGTGACAAAAAATTTCTACACTATTTTCTCCTGTGAAATTATTTGTTCCTTCAAATCAAGCAACAAGAACTTCATCTACAATTTTTCTTTCATGATTTAAAATATTACCATATGTAATAGTTTTGTTTTTTCCGATTTTTCCTGTAAAAATTTTTTTTACAATTTTAAAAGAATCGCTTCCTGAAATTCTAATAATGGAAATAGCTTGAATTGAGTTTCCGGTTGCGATTGCTGCAATTGTATCAAACATATTTCTCCTTAATTTTTTTCCTTTGGAAAAAGTGAATCAATTTGCTCTTTTGTTAAATTCTTTACTAAATAAGAACCTGAGACTAAAATATCAGCGCCACTTTCGAATGCTTGAGGTCCAGATTCTTCGTTTATTCCACCATCAACTTGAATAACAATGTCCAAGCTTCTTTCTAATAAATATTTCTTTAATTTTGTAATTTTTTCTAGTGAATTAGGGATAAATTTTTGCCCACCATATCCAGGTTCAACACTCATAATTAAAACCAAATCCACATATGGCAAATATTCATAGATTTGTTCAATGTTTGTTTTAGGTTTTAATGCAATTCCAAATTTTTGAAGTCCATGATATTTTTTCAAAATTTTTTTTATTTCATTGTAATTTAATGCTTCAAAATGAAATGTGATATATTCTGCTTTATTTAAAAACTTTTCAACATAAAAACTAACATCTTGAACCATAAGATGTATGTCTTTAATGTGAGAAGGAGATTTTTCTTTTATTTCCATGTAGTTTTCAAAAGAAATTGCTGTCTCAGGTACAAATTTTCCATCCATAAAATCATAATGAATTCATTTAATACCTAATTCAATCATTTTAGTTGCAATTTCAGCTCTTTTGCTTTCTTCAACATTCAACAAAGAAGGACTAATAAGTTTCATCTTCAACCTCACTTAATATTCTAAGATAATTATCATATCTACTTTGCAAAATATTATTTTTTGATACTTCATCTTTTACCTTGCATTTTTTTTCCTTATTATGGAAGCAATTTCTAAATTCACATTCATTAGCAAAAATTCTAAAGTCAAAAAAGGCCTTTGAAACTTCTTCTTTTTTTAAATTGTGTTCAAAAATACTAAATCCTGGAGTGTCAATTAATCAACCTTTATTAAAAGGGATTATTTGAGTGATTCTTGTTGTATGTTTTCCTCTACCTAAAAATTTTGATATTTGCTGAGTTTCATAATTATTGTTTGTTAAATGATTAATAATTGTTGTTTTACCAACACCACTTCATCCAGCAAAAGCACTTAATTTATTTTCAAAAATTTGACTTATTTTTTCATATGAATTTTTATCATTTATAGATGTTAAAAAAACTTTGTAGCCTTGTTTTTCATATAAGTTTGGAATTTTTGAAGATTCTGATAGTAGATCACTTTTTGTAAAAATGATAACTGGCTGAATATTTTTAAATTCAACAATTAAAAGCAACTTGTCTAAAGTATATGAGTTAAAATCTGGTTCTTTTAGACTAACTACCAAAATTATTTGATCAAGATTGGACACTTTAGGTCTTGTCAAGAAATTTTTTCTTTCTAAAATTTCTGTTATAAAACCATTTTCTTCAAAATGAACAAAATCTCCTACTAGAGGTGATTGATTGTTATTTCTTAAGTTTCCACTTCCTCTAACACGGTAAATTATACCACTTGAAAAAATATCGAAAAATCCTGAATTTATCGAAAAAACTTGACCTTTTATTTTATTTACCTTCCCAAACCAATACCAACACTTAAGCTAATGATAATTATTATTAAAACAATAGCACTAATTGAAATTCAAGTTGTTCTATTTTTAAGTATTGATTTAAATTTTACCTTTTCTTGAACAGGTCTTAAATCAATTTTTTTCTCTGTTTGTTTTTCAGGATCTAAAGCACTTTCAAGATCCACTAAAATTTCATCCATTGACTTATATCTTGCAGTTCTACTTTTTGCTGTTGCTTTTATAACAATATTAGCAACAGATTGAGGAATTTGATCATCAATTTCATTTACTGGTTTAATTGTTCCAGTAAGATGTTTTTGTGCAGTGGCAAGAGGAGTATCTTCTTTATAAGGTGGCATTCCAATTAGCATTTCATATAACAAAATTCCTAATGCATAAATATCGCTTTGAATTGTTGCACTTTGTTTATTTAAAATTTCTGGTGCCATGTATTGAACAGAACCAATAACTTTATTTGTTGCAGTATATCTTACAGAATTATCTTCAAGAGCAATACCAAAGTCAATAATTTTAATTTTATTTGTTTTATCCACCATTATATTTGCAGATTTTAAATCTCTATGAACAATTCCATTACTGTGAATTGCAACAAAACCTTTTACAATTTGTTTAGCAAAATCAACAACTTCATCAACTCTTAATTTTGTTCTTTCTTTAATGTATTCACCTAAAGTAATTCCATCTACAAATTCCATGACAATGTATTGATCTTTATCATCAAAGACACCTTGATAAAATTTTATGATGTGTGGATTAGAAATTTTTTGAGCAATTTTCATTTCTTCTTTAAAACGCTTTTTATTAATAATAAAATTTGAATCTCCAGAAGTTTCAGGACCAATTGTTTTAATTGCAACTTTTACACCAGTATCTTTGGCTTCGGCTCTATAAACATGAGCCATACCACCTTTTCCAATTGGTTTTAAGTTAATGTATTTTTCAGTAATTCTTTTGCTATTTTTAATATCCATTAGGAACCTCCACAATTGCAATTGTTAAGTTATCAGTTGAATGACCTTTAATTGCTTCTTTAATTAATAAATCTGACTTTTGTTCTAAACTTAAATTGTTAGAACCAACAATTTTTTCAAAATAATCTTTTGTAACATAATCATGGACACCATCAGAAGTTAACACAACATATTTCGGAATATTTGCTTCTGATCTATCGACTTGAAAAATTTCTACATTTGTTTTTTTATTTGGACCAATTGAAGAAACTAATGCTGATCCACCAGGGATTTTAGAAGCTTCAAATTCATTTCATTTTTTTTCTTTAATGTAATAATTTGTTAAATTTTGATCAACAGTTATTTGATGTAAAAACCCATTATAAATATAAGCTCTACTATCACCAATATTAAAAATAATAATATTGTGAGTGTTTTTAAAAATAATAGCAGCAGTCATTGTTGTACCCATGTCCATTTTTTTTGCATCACCATTTGCTTCTTTGAGCATAGCATCTTTTAAATTTTTCAATGCCTCTTTAACTCATTCAAAATAAACATTTGTTTCATTTTTAACATTTTTTGGAAATCTTGCATTGAAAAAATTTTCAAATGTTTTTATACTTATCTCGGCAGCAATAGAACCACCAAAATGTCCACCCATTCCATCACATAAAATAGCAAATACTACTTCTTCATTTTCTAAAATTTTAGCCCGATCTTGATTTTCTTTTCTAACCACACCTATATTTGTGAGCACTGTATATTTAAATTTCATGTATTTCCCTTTTTAAAATATTTTTTACTTCTTCTACACATTCATGTAAAAAATTGTTGGTTAAATTATATTTGAATTTATTTTTAAGTTTAATCTCTTTTTTTGCTTTTTTTATTCTGATCTTAATTTCTTCTTTTGTTTCACTACCTCTATTAAGAATTCTTGTTTCTAATTCTTCTAATCTAGGAGGTAAAATAAAAATAGAAATTACATCATTCAACATGTTTTTCTTTTTGTAATATTTTAAGATGTTTAAAGCACCTGTTGTTTCAATTTCAATTAAAACATTAAATTTTGCACCTAAAATTTTATCTACTTCAGATTTTAAAGTTCCATAATAATTATTTAAATGCCTACTTCATTCAATAAATTTTTTTTCTTTGATTAATTCTGAAAATTCTTCTTCGCTTCTAAAAAAATAATCTTTTCCTTCAATTTCATTTACTCTTGGTTTTCTTGATGTTACAGATGTTGAAAATTTTAATTTCAATTTTTCATCTTCTAAAAGTAATTTTTCAATTGAACCTTTACCTACTCCTGAAGGCCCAGATAAAATTATAATTTTCCCATGATGCATAATTAAAATTATACACATATTTTATTTACTAAACTTTAAATAAAAACTATAACTAGTTTCTCACACCTTTTATAAAATTTTATTTAAAAATAAAACAAATGTTTTCCCATATTTTTTTTCTTTAGTAATCATTCCAGGTTGTGGAACAATGATTTTATTTTTATCATTAGTTTCGACTATAATTCTACCTTCTGGATTAAGCAAATCTTCTTTGAAAATTTTTGCTATGATTTCATTTACGAGATCGTAATTATCATATGGAGCATCCATAAAAATAAAATCAAACTTTTTTCCATTAGCATGAGAAATAAAATTTAACGCATCAGTATTAATAGCATCAATGTTATTTACTTTAAACTTTTCAATATTTTTTTTAATTAAATTAAAAATTTTGTAGTTTTTTTCAATTGAAAAAACTTTCATTGCTCCCCTTGAAATAAATTCAAAACTAAAAATTCCACTTCCTGCAAAAAGATCAGCAACAATTGCTTGCTCAATATCAAATTGAATCATATCAAAAATAGCTTCTCTGACTTTTTCTGTACTTGGTCTTACAATTTCTAAAGGAGGAGATTCAACAAAATGGTTTTTAAATTTACCACTAATAATTCTTAACATTTAAAAATTTTACCATAAATAATGTTTATGTTTTTGGAGAGATAAAAAATAAGATATAATAAAAAGAGATTATGTTTAAAAAAGATCAAGTACTTTTTGGAAAAGTAGAACAAATAAATTTTAAAAATATTATTTTGCTTTTTGATGAGTATAAAGCAATTGTTTTTATAAATGAATTGAGTGATTATTTTGTCCAAAATATCAGCCATCTTTTCAAAATAGGTGAAAAAATTTTTGTTCAAATTTACAAAATCGAAGAAGAAGAAAAAGTTCTATATTGTTCTTACAAAGCATTGATGCCAAATTTACTAAAAGAGCCATTTGATCATGTAATTGAGGAAACTAAAAACGGTTTTCAAAATCTATTAAACAAAACAAACAAGGAGATTAAAAAATGGAAAAAATCAAACTTAATTTATTAAATGCAATTGATTCTAGTGAAATTTTAAATTACAAAGATCAAGTAAAGGAAATCAACGAAAAAATGAATCGCTTTGAAATGATTGGAAGCGATTTTTTAGGTTGAAAAGATTTACCAAATCAAATAAACTGAGATGAATTTTTAAATATGGAAGAAAAAGCCAAATGATTGATTAAAGAAAATGTTGAAATTCTTGTTGTTATCGGAATTGGTGGATCATATTTAGGTGCAAGAGCTGCAATCGAATTTGTTAATGGTACTTTCCCTTTGAGCGGTTCAAAAAAATTAGAAATTATTTATGCAGGAACAAATCTAAGTTCTACAGCAACAGCTCAATTATTAGCTTATGTTGAAAATAAAAAATTTGCAATCAACATTATTTCAAAAAGTGGAACAACTTTAGAACCAAGCATTGCTTTTAGATTTTTTAGAGAATTATTAGAAAAAAAAGTTGGAAAAGCAGAATCGAGAAAATTTATTATTGCAACAACAGATGCAAATAAAGGATTATTAAGAGAAATTGTTAGAAAAGAAGGTTATACAAGTTTTATTATCCCAGATGATGTTGGTGGAAGATATTCTGTTTTAACTCCTGTTGGATTATTCCCAATGCTTTGTGCCGGTTTAAATGTAAGAGAAATTTTAGTAGGTGCTCAAAAATCTAATGACTTTTACAAAAAAAGTGATCTTGAAGAAAACATAGCTTATCAATATGCTGTTGCAAGGCACATCATGCATACACAAAAAAAATATGCTGTTGAAGTTCTTATATCTTATGAACCTTATTTCCAATACTTTTTAGAATGATGAAAACAACTTTTTGGTGAAACAGAAGGTAAAAATGAATTAGGTTTATATCCTTCATCAAAAATATTCTCTACTGATTTACATTCTCTTGGACAATTTATTCAAGAAGGGTCAAGAATTTTATTTGAAACAGTTATAAATTTGAAAAAACCTAAGATTGACTTAGACATTAGTGAAGACAAGGAAAATTTTGATGGAATTAATTACTTGGTTAATAAAACATTGCATGGAATTAATGTCGCTGCTTTAGATGCTACAGTAAGTGCTCACACAGATGTAGCAAAAGTACCTAATATTATTTTAGAGATTGCCGATTCAACTGAAGAAACTTTAGGATGATTATTTATGTTTTTTGAAAGAGCTTGTGCAATGAGTGCTTATTTGTTAAATTTAAACCCATTTAACCAACCAGGTGTAGAAGTTTACAAAGCAAACATGTTTAAAATTTTAGGAAAACCAAAAAAATAAAATAATCTTGTAAAACAAGATAAAAAAAATGTGCTTTATTGCACATTTTTAATTTTTACTTAATTAATTTTTTAATTTTTGGAAGTAATGAATTTAAATCCATTTCAAATTTTTTCATTACATCATCAGGTTTTCCAGAAGCTCCAAAAGTATCGATTCCAAAGTTATATTTTGCAAATTTAGTTCAACCAAATGTTGTTGCTGTTTCGATTGAAATGGCTTTATTTATATCTCAAGAAATATTTTTAAAATCAAAAGAAGGAAGAGAAACTAAATTTAATTTAAGTTCTTTTGCAATTTTATAAGCATTAGCTAAATCTGCTCCTGTAGAAACTAAAGTTCATTCACTTGAAGATTTTAAAACATGATAAGCTCCTTGAGATACTTTATTTGCATTTGTTTCTTCTAAAGAAGTAATTGCTTGTCTTGATAAAACTAATACAGAAGGATTAGATTTTGATTCAAGAGCTAATTTAAATGCTCCTAAAACTTCTTTTTCATCAGCTGGCCTGTACACTTTAAAGTTTGGAATAGATCTTCACATTGCTAATTGTTCAATTGGTTGATGTGTTGGTCCGTCTTCACCTACTTGAATACTATCATGAGTAAAAATGTAAATAACAGGTAAATTCATTAATGCACTTAGACGTGCTGCAGGTTTTAAATAATCACTAAAAGAAAAATATGTGGTTACAAAAGTTTTAAAGTTAGAATGTAAAGCAATTCCATTAGCAATCGAAGCCATAGCAAATTCTCTTACACCATATCTAATATTTCTTCCTTTTTTATTTGAAATAGAAAAATCTCCATCTCCTCCAAGGCCTTTAGTTGAAGAGCCAACATCAGCACTTCCTCCGATTCATCTAATATCATTTTTATTTAGAAAATCAATCACTAATCCACCAGTTTCGCGAGTAGCTTTATTTTTAGGAAGCTCTACTTTAATGTCAATACTTTTAGTTGCTAAGAAAGTCTCAAGAGATTTAGAAGCTTTAAAATTATTAAAAGCTTTTTTAGAACGAGTATGCAAAGTTTTTTTGTAGTGTTCAATTACTTCAATTGGTAGATGAAAATCATCACTATATTCTCAATTTAATTTTTTCTTTAAATTACTAAAATCTTCTTTTGTTAGAGGAGTACCATGAACTTTTGTAGTTCCTGCTTCAATTGAATCTTCGCCAATAATTGTTCTTACTTCAATAAAAGAAGGTTTTGAATTCTTTTTAGCAATTTCAACTGCTTCATTAAAATTTTCATTTGTAGCTGAAATATGTTGGAACCCAAAAGATTCTACCATTTTTTTAATATCTACTTTAGAAACATTTTCAACAGGAGTATCAAGTTGAATACGATTTGAATCATGAATTAAAATTAGTTTATTTAATTGATTTGTACCTGCAAATTGCATTGCTTCATTTGCAACTCCTTCTTGTAAATCACCATCTCCTAAAAGAACATATGTAAAATGGCTTATTTCATTAAATCTTGCATTTAAATTTGCTTCAGCAAGAGCTATTCCAACTGCAATAGCAACCCCTTGTCCTAGAGGTCCTGTTGTAGCTTCGACTCCTAGAGTATGTAAATATTCAGGATGTCCAGGTGTTTTAGAATCTACTTGTCTAAAATTGTGCAATTCTTTTACATCTAAAAGTCCTATTGCTCTTAATTGTGCATATAATAATGCTGATCCATGACCAGAACTTAATATAAAACGATCACGGTTAATTCAATTTGGATTTTCCACATTAAAATTTATGTGATTTGAGAAAAGGTTATGCATAATTTTTGCAGCTCCTAGAACAATTCCGGGATGACCACTATTTGCTTTTAAAATTTGAGCAATTCCATTCACTTTTAGTGTGTTAATTGCTAAAGTATCTAATTTATTTGTATTCATTTTTTTCCTTACATTCTTCCGCTATAAATCATCTTTATATTTGCGGGATTAATATCGATTAAATTAATAATGTATTCATTGATTTTTGTTCTTAGTAAATTCATTAATTTTTCAAGATTTGCTTTTTTAGTTAATTTGAAAGAAAATCCAATTGAAACATTTGTGCAATTATTTGTAATTTGAACTTCTGTATTTTCAATATAAATATCTTGACTCACACGATTTGCAGCTTGTTTAATGATTTTATGAAAAACATCTTGATTCAAGTTATATGTATAATTTAATCCATAATTTATTGTTAAGTAGTCTAGCATTATTTGTTATTTCCTTTTCCCATGTACTTACCAGTTTCAGAAGAAACAATAATTATTTCGCCTTCTTTGATAAATAATGGAGTTTCTAGTTCAAAACCTGTTTCAACTTTTACTTTCTTTTGAGGATTAGAAGAAGTATTTCCTTTTACAGCCTCAGGAGCATCTATTACTTTTAATTCAATATTAACTGGAATTTCAATATCTAAAATTTCATCTGCAAATTTTCTAATATGAACTTTTGCACCTTCAACAAGAAAATTCATTTCCCATTCAACTCTTGTTTTTGGAATGCTAATTTGCTCATAAGTTGCATTGTCCATTAAAACAATATTTTCACCTTCATCATATAAAAAATTCATTTCAATTTTTTCAATATGAGCTTTTTTAACTTTGTCTCCACCAGTATAAGATTTAATTGTTATTGCACCAGTTCTTAGGTTTTTAACTTTTGCCTTTACTGAAGCTTGTCCTCTTCCTTGTTTTGAATGTTGTGCTTCAATCACACTAAAAATTTCATCTTCTTCTTGAAAGGTAATTCCATTTTTAAAATTATTTACATTTACCATATATCCTACTTTCTACTTAGAACTCTATGTCCTGTTTCTGTTACAAGAACATCATCTTCGATTCTTGCTCCACCAATTCCTTCGATATAAATTCCAGGTTCAACTGTAATAACCATTCCAGGCTCTAAAATTTCACCTTTTAATCTTTGGGCAACAACAGGTAATTCATGAACATCAATTCCTAACCCATGTCCTGTCGAATGAACAAAATACTTGCCATAACCCTTTGAGTCAATATATTCACGACAAATTTTATCGATCTCAGAAGTACTAATTCCAGGTTTTACTGCATTTCTTCCTCTTTTAGCAGCTTCTTCTACAATTTCTAGTATTTCAACATATTTAGGATCTTTTGCTTTTTCCTTACCTCCAAGAATGAAAGTTCTTGTTATATCTGCTGCATATCCTTGAAATTGTGCTCCAAAATCAATTGTAACAATATCTCCTTCTTCTAAAATTCTATCACTAGGCTTTGCATGAGGCATTGCTGTATTTGGGCCACTAGCAACAATTGTGTCAAAACTTTCCTTTTCAGCACCATGACGTCTTAAAAGGTATCCTAATTTGTGGTCAATTTCTTTTTCACTTACTCCAGGTGTTAAAAATGACTTAAGCATATCAAAAGCATTCAAGGAAATATCAATAGCTCCTTGAATTTTAGAAATTTCAACATCATCTTTTAATATTCTTAATGTTTGAGCATCAAAAAATTTAAATTTTGCATCAGGTATAAGATTTTTAATTTTGTTAAATCCATCTATTTTCAAATAGTCTTTTTCTAATGCAACTACTTGGTATTTTTTTTGTTGAACAAAAGTTTTTAAACTATCTTTTAATAATAAATGAACTTCAACATTTCTTGCATTTGTCTTTGCATATTCAATATATCTACCATCTACAAAAAGATCCGCTCTATTTTTTTCAATGATAATAAATCCATCACTTGTCATAACATCAGCATATCATTTTCTAGTTTGATATGAATCTGAAATAATTACATCGGCTTTAGTTAGTTCAAAAACTTTTTCAATATATTTACGATTCATCTAATAAATTCTCCCTCAACAACTATTTTTTCTCTTTGTGAGTTACATGAGAATTACATTTTGGGCAAAACTTTTTTGTTTCCAATTTTTCTGTATGCAATTTTTTATTTTTCTTTGTAATGTAATTTTCCATTTTACATTCTTCACATCTTAAAGTGATTCCATCACGTGCCATTTTTCCGTCCTTTAAATTTTGTTTCTTTTTGAAACTATGTTTTAAATAAAATTATATATATTAATTGTACATTTTTATTGTCCAAGTAATAATTTTATTTCTTTATCATAAATAGGTATATTTTCAACTCAAGGAGTTTCTAGAATAATTGGAATATTTTTAAATTTTTCATGAAAGACAATTTTTTGCAATGTTTCAAAACCAATAAATCCTTTCCCTATATTTTCATGTCTATCTTTTTTTGAAAAAATATCATTTTTAGAATCATTTAAATGAATCACTTTAATATATTTTAGTGCATCAATTTCCTCTAAGTGATTAATAAAAACTTCTAAATTTTTAATATCATAACCAGCATCTCAAACATGACATGTATCTAAACAAAGTGCTAGACGAGGTGATTTTATTTTTTCAATTAAATTAGTTAATTCATTAATTTTTGTTCCGATTTCAGTTCCTTTTCCACTCATTGTTTCGAGTGCAATCACAACATTTTCGGTTTGATCTAGAATTTTAATTAAAGCCTTTTCTAAAATTTCATAAGCTATTTCTTTTGAAAAAGTTGTAAAGGCTCCAGGATGTAAAACAAGATATTTAGCTCCAAAAAATGACATTCTTCTAATTTCTTCAATCAAAAAATCAGTAGCAAAATCAAATTTATCTGGATTTGCACAATTTGTAATGTAAGGAGCATGAACTATAATATTTTCGGGCACAATTATTTTTTCAAAATCTCTTTTATATTCTTCAATTTTATATTTTGAAACATTAACACGTTTTGAATTTTGTGGTGCTCCTAAATAAATCATCATTGCATTAGCTTTATTATTGTAAGATGTTTTTGCTGCTCCAAAAAGATAATCAGGAGCTTTGAATTCTACATGAGAGCCAATTATAATTTTGTTTTCTTTCATACAAACATTTTACATTGATATTATTATCTTTATTAATTTAGTTTTAATTGACTTAAGATTTTTTGATAATAAAAATTTTTTTCTTTCCTTGCCTAGCAAAAATAACTCCATGTGTTAAATTAGAATCTTTTAATATTTGATCAAAATCAGTAATTATTTCAGCACCAACAACAAGCCCTTTTTGCTCAATTAATTTTCTTATTTCATTTTTTGATTTAAAAATTTTTGCTCTATCTAAAATATCAATAATTTTTTCATCATTAGAAAAATTTACATGATTCACTTCAAAACTATTAATAATAATAGAAACCTCACTTTTACTTAAATCATTTATTTTTCCATTTTTAAATAAAATATTTGAGATATTTTCAACTTCATTTAAAGCATTTTTTCCATGGATGCGGTTTACAATATTATTTGCAAGCATTTTTTGCCCATATCTTTTTTCAGGATTTTCACTATGTTTAGTAATAATTTCCAAAATTTCTTTTATTCCTAAATCAGAAATAAAATTGAATAAATTCAATAAATCACTGTCATTTTGATTCAAAAGAAATTGATACATTGTATATGGGCTAGTTAGTGAAGGATCGAGATAAATAGCTCCTTGTTCACTTTTTCCAAATTTTGTCCCATCAGATTTTAATAGAAGCTTGATTGTAAAACCTCCACTAAAACTATTTTCCCCATTTCTTTTTCTAATTAATTCAAGACCTGTCGTAATATTCCCTCATTGATCTGAACCTCCAAATTGAATCCCTACATTATGATTTTTAAATAAATAATGAAAATCATTTGCTTGAATTAGTGAATATGCAAATTCAGTAAAAGAAATCCCACTTTCAAGCCTATTTTTAACTATTTCTTTTGATAACATATAAGAAACTTGAATGAATTTTCCAACATCTCTTAAAAAATCAATGAAACTTTGATTTTTGTAAAAATCACTATTATTAACAATTTTTGCATCCGGAAGAAAATGTTTAATTTGCTTTTTAATTGCTTCTGTGTTCTTTTTTAAAGTATCTTCATCAATTAAAATTCTTTCGCTTTTTTTGCCTGAAGGATCACCAATTCCTCCTGTTGCTCCACCAATTAAAGCGACTGTTGGAATTCTGTGTTTTTTTGCAATTAAAAGTACATTAATAACAACAAAGTTTCCTAAATGAATGCTTTTTGCACTTGGATCAAAACCTACATAAATACCCATTTTATTTTTTAAAGAATTTTCAATTTTTTCAATATTAGAAATATCTTGAATCAGATTTTTCTCTTGCAACTCTTTTAAAAAACTATTCATATTTCCTCCGTATTTTTAACCAATAAATTTAATTATTATAATGCACAAAGATAATGTGTTAATATAAAATTATGAGAAAAAAATTATTAATAGGAAGTATTATTGCTTCAACAGCAGCAGTTTCAATTTTAATTGCTGTACCAGTTGCAATTTTTTCAATGCAGCAAATAGAAATTCAGCCATTGAATTTAAATCAAAAATTATCAGATGTGGAATCAAATTATTTAAGTAAAGAAAATGATTTAGAGAATTATTCAAGGTTGCATGCAACAGAAATGCAAGATAATGTTTTAGTATACTACAATTCATGAGATGGTGTTATTCAAAGAATGTCACAATTTAGTAGTTTACTAAAAATTTTAGAAATTAATCCAAATAAAAAAATTTATATTTTAAGTAATTATGATGAAGGTTTTAGCAATAAGAATTATTCTTTAATTACAGCAAAATATAAAAATGTGATTTTTAAAAAAATCCCTAATGCTAATAATGCTTCCAGAATTGATTCATGAAGCAATGCAGAATTTGAAAATATTAAATTGGAAAATCCAGGAAAAAAATTTGATATATTTATGCCAGCTGAAGTTTGATATCAAAATGCAATGAAATTTGTTAGCAATATAAAAAATAATGATCAGGATGGAGCTGTCGCCATAATTGACAAATATAAAGCTTTTTTTGAATTTAATTCTATAGCATTTATTACTGATGGATCTGCAGAAAGAACTTATATTGATGACAATATTTTCAATTTTTATTCTTTTTCAAAAAACAAATTTAATTCTGCAACAAAAACTTTTCAACCCTCAATTGATTTAAAGAAAAAATTCTTACAAAATGAACCTTCATTTGAATTAAATATTCAAAATGCATCATTGTTATGACAATCTTTAGTGTCTAATGATGAAAATAATTTAAAACCTAATTCTACTTCTCAAAATGTTTTCTTTTTTGCAAGCACAGATATGATTAGAAATTTAAACGATTCTTCAACATCATCTTTATCTCTAAATGATAGTTTTAGTGGTTGATTTGATCCGTTTTATTCAAGCAATTTAAGAATTTTAAAAATGTATACTTCATTAAGTCAAGAAAGTAAAACTCTTTTTTTAAGTGTTATTAATTCTAGTAATATTATTGTTGAAAATTCTTTAGATGATATGAATAATAATTTAAATATTGTTTACTCAGGAAATATTATTTTTGATAATGATATTTCTAATTCTGATTTATTTGCAGAAACAGAAGCAACAAGAATTTTATCTTTATTGAATAAAACAATTACGGAAAATCCAAACCAACCAATTCATCAAATTAAATTTATTTTTAAAGGGCATCCAAGAGATAGATTAATTTCAGAAGGTCAAACACTTGATTATATTAAAACATTAAGAGAAAAAGTTGAAATGAGAAAAAATTTATTTGAAAGTACAAAAAAACTTAACCAAAATGAATGATTAAGATTTTGAGATAAAAATATTCCATTTGAATTTTATTTGCTAAATGGCTTTATTGAAAATAACCCATTAAAAAATAAATTGGTGAAAATGTATACTCAATATTCAACAATTTTACATTTATTAGAATCAGAAGATCTTTTAAATACTGTTTCGAATATTATTATTTCAGAAGAAGGTCGTAAAAATATTGTTGAAAAATTTTATGGTAATTCTTCAAAAATAATTGATAGCAAAAAAATATTAATTCTTTAATTAATATTTTTTTTTATTTTTTCATAAAGTGTTTTTGCAATAGATTTTGAAAGTATTTTTTCTAAATCTTCTAGAGAAGCATTGTAAATTTCACTGTAATTTTTAAAATTTTCCAATAATTTTTTTTCAGTTTTAGGCCCTATACCTTTAATCGAAAGTAAAAATCCTTCCAAAGTATTTTTTGTTCTTAAAGAGCGGTGATGAAATTTAGCAAATCTATCTACTTCTTCTTGAATAGATTTTAAAAATATCAATAAAGAAGCATCGCTAATTTCTTCTCTTTTTTCCTTTAAATTAATAATATGACTTGTGATGTGTTTATCATTTTTTACTAAACCAATAACTTTAAGCTTTATAAATAATGATGCTAAAATTTTTTTTACTTCTCTTACTTGAGCAAGGGCTCCATCCACAATCAAAAGATCAGGAATTGGATTTTCTTTTTTGGAAAAATATCTAAAACAAGCTTCTTTCATATATTCAACATCTGCTTTTCTATCACCCGTTTCTAAATTAAATTTTTTATAATTTTTTTTGTCTTTTAATCCATTTTTATAACTAATAATTACTGAAACTGGTGAAAAATTATTTGTATTTGAATTGTCAATCACAAGAAAATGATTAAGATTTTTCGTTTCAAGTAATTCTTCTAATTTTTCAATATTATTTATTGTGATTTCTTTTTTTCTTTCAAATTCTAAAATTTTAATTTCTCTTTTTTCATTAGCACTCATTATTGCATTATCTAAAATATTTTTGTAGGTTCCTCTTTTAGGATTTAATATTTCAAAATCAAAATTCAGATCATTATGTGTAAACTCTAATGAAATAATTAATTCATCAGGTAGCAAATTTAAAGTGTAATATTCATTTATAAATTTTCTAATAGTTTCTTTTCCATCACTTAATTTTTCTAAAACAAAATCCTCACTAGATAATAAGGCTCCATATCTATAAAAAAGCATATTTAAAAATATATAGTTTTTATCTTCTGAAAATCCAATAACATCAATATTTTTATCATTTTTTAATTCAACAACTTGATTGTTTTTTAACTCTTCTAAAAATAGTATTGTTGATTTTATTTCATTTGCAATTTCAAATTGAAAATTCTCAGCACTTAAAAACATTTGCTTTTTCAAGTCATTTATGTATTCTTTGTTATTTACACCTAAAATATTTTTTACTTTTTTAAATTGTTCTTTCCAATAAGAGGCATTTTTGTTTACAACTGGCAGTCCTTTTTCAAATTTTGTTTCTCTTATTAATAAATTGATCAAAACTTTTGCTCCAAAACCCGTTGGGAAAGGTCCATAATAAAAGCTATTATTTTGCTTTTTATATCTTCTTACCATTTTTATTTCAATATCATTTTTTAATAGTGATATTTTTATATAAGGATATCTTTTATCATCTATTAATAAAATATTGAAACTTGGTTTATGTGTTTCGATTAAATTTCTTTCCAATATCAAAGCTTCTTTTTCGCTAGTAGTAACAATTACTTCGTATGAATCTATGATTTGAACTAATTTTATAGTTTTGTAAGAATTTAGCATTCCACTAAAATATTGTTTCATTCTACTTCTTAAATTTTTGGCCTTTCCAACATAAACAATGTTGCCATGTTTATTTTTTCAAAGATAAACACCAGGCTTTGTTGTTACATTATCTAAATCTAAAGTTTTATTCATGATTCTAATTTTAATACACAACTAGAAAATGATAATAATTTTGAATTTATTTAAATTTTTTTCGCTTTAGTTTATAATTTATATAGTTTAAAAGGTGAGAATGAAAAAGTACTTATTATATTACATAAGAAAGAATAACCCTTACTTTTGACAGTTACAAACAGAAGGGAATAGTGAGCCAATTGCCCATTTCAAAAGTAGACATGATGCAATAAATTTCTATATTGCGAATCGGATAGAAGGTTCTATAATTTTTCAAGATTCGTATAGTATTTTTGTTGGGGCAATAGTTTCGAAAAAAGCAAATGAAAAAATGAAGTATCAAATCAAAATTGCTAAATTGCAAGAAATTATAACTCTAGAAGATAAGGAAGTTTATAAATCTTCCCTAGCAAACGAATTTCAAATAAATTTATTAACAAATGAAGATGCTTTAAGTCTTGTGTCGAGAAAAAATAATTACAGTAATACTTTCATACTTTATAGAAAAAAAACCATTAACCTAGGAGAATAAAATGAATCAAAATTGAAGACCAAACAACCCAAATAACCAAAATAGAACAACTAATATACCAAATACAAGAACAACAATAATTACAGATCCAAAAACAGGAAGACCAGTTCAAGTTCAAACTTACCCACAAGGTAATCAACCTCAAAATGCTTCAATGAGAGCAACAAATACAATTGGAAGAACTCAAACTAATACTCACTCATTAGCTCCTCAAACAGCTGTATTGAGAACAAATAGTTTAGTTCCTGCACAACAAAGAAATACTAATGGATTACTTGTACCTGTTGCTCCACAATATGGAACAACAAATCAACAACCAATTAGAAGAAACGAAATTCTAGAAGAATTACAACTTAGAAAAATTGCAGCAGAAGAAACATCAAAATCAAATAAAATTTTATTTTGAATTTTTGTAACAATTATAATTTTAGCAAGTATTGCAGGTATTATATTATTAAGCTTATGAGGAGCAGGAATTTTTCCACCCCAATAATTTAAAATTAAAATTCGCATCAAATTAAAAAAATCACTTTAAAGTGATTTTTTTAATTTGAAATTATTTCACTAATTGTCTAAAATTTCATCTTCATTTATCAGCTTTTAAATAGATTTCATCCAGCATTGGTTGAATAACATTTGTTCCCTCGACTGCATCTGTAAGCTCAATAATTTTTCCTAAAGACTCAACAACGTTATTGGAAATAAAAGTTAAATCATATCATTTGGTTTCAATTTCTTTAATTGCACTTAATTCCAATTGATTTTTATAAGAACCAACTGGCAATGCATCATGCATAACAATTTTTTCAGCAACATCATCATACATTTCTCTTAAATCTTTAAATAATTTTTCAGTTTCTTCATGAATTTCAAAAAAATGAGACCCCTTAACATTTCAGTGTAAAGAATAAACATTATTTGTAAAAACCATAATTGAAGCCTGAAGCTTTCTTAATTTTTCGATATTTTTCATATAGCTTTCCTCTTTCTACAAATTCCTGAGAATTCTCTTAAATTATAACACTTATTTGATCTGCATGATTTTATAATATTTAATACTTTTATGTTTTTATTCCAAAATAGGTATAATTTTTTTATGAAATTAATAATTGGTCTAGGGAATCCAGATCCTAAATATCAAAAAAATAGACATAATGTTGGCTACATGGTTGTAGATAAAATTTTGGAAAATTTACGTTTAAAAATAAATAAAGAAAAATTTTCAGGTATTTTTGTAAAAACTGAAGAATTTATTATTGCAAAGCCAACTACATATATGAATTTAAGTGGAGATTTTGTAAAAAATATAAGTACTTATTTTAAAGTAAGTCCTAATAATATTTTAATCATTTATGATGATATGAGCTATGAAGTTGGCCAAGCAGCAATTAAACCAAAAGGTGGGTCCAATGGGCAAAATGGAATAAAAGATATTCTTTTAAAAATGAATACAGAAGAAATTCCAAGACTGAAAATTGGAATTGGTAAAAATCAAGAAGCAGCAAAACATGTTTTAAGTGATTTTACTTTGGAAGAATTTAAAATCATTGATTTAGTAATTAATCAAGCAGCAGAAGCAGCTATTTCTTTTTTATTCAATGACATAAGAATTGTGATGAATAGTTATAATAAATAGAAAAATTATATATAATAAGTTTTTAATATTGAGTTTGAATAAACAATCTAAATAAAAGAAATTAAAATTCTTATAATAAGGTAAAGGAGATAGAAATGTCAGAATTAGACAATAAAAAAGATAAAAGCAAGGACAGCAACAAAAAACCTAAAAAACCCGGTGCATTTAGTATTGGTAATATCATAATTTTTGTAATAGTTGCCTTGCTTTTAATTTGAGTTGTTTTTGCTTTTCTTCCAAATAATCCAGGAACCAATAAAAGTTTTGATGGATTTTTAAAAGATTTACAAGATGCAGCAAGATTAGGAGATGATACTATATTTTTTAGAAATATATCTTTTGATGTTGTTTTATCAAGATTTAATGTAACTTTTGTAAATGGAGCAACTACGAGTTCTTATTTTGTAAATTATCCAAGTTCGGTTGCTTTTCAAAATCTACAAATTCCTGGTACTACATTTACAGGGCTTGAATTAGCCACTTTAGCAATTGCTAACACTTCAGCTAGTGGAATAGGTACACTAAATTTTTCAGGACTTGTAACTCCAACTAATCAAGCATTAGCAATTCTTTTATCGTTAATTCCTACATTTTTATTTGTTGGTATTATCTTTTTTGTTTATAAAATGCAGTCCAAAGCAAACGGCGGTATGGGTGGATTTAATCCAGGAAAAAACCAAGCTGAAAGAATTTATACAAAAATTAAATTTTCTGATATTGCAGGAAATGAAGAAGTAAAAGAAGAAGTTGCAGAATTAGTAGATTATTTGAAAAATCCAAAAAAATATTCTGCTTCAGGAGCAAGAATTCCAAGAGGGATTTTATTAGGTGGTCCTCCAGGAACAGGAAAAACTTTACTTGCAAAAGCAACTGCCGGTGAAGCGAATGTACCTTTTTACTTTATTTCAGGTTCTAACTTTGTTGAATTATTTGTCGGAGTCGGAGCTAAAAGAGTTAGAGAATTATTTAAAGAAGCTCGTAAATCATCTCCAGCTATTATTTTTATTGATGAATTAGATGCTGTTGGAAGAAGTAGAGGAGCAGGAATAGGTGGAGGTAATGACGAAAGAGAGCAAACTCTTAATCAATTACTCGTTGAAATGGACGGAATGACTGAAAATAGTGGCCTTCTAGTTATGGCTGCAACTAATAGAACAGATGTTTTAGATCCTGCTTTATTAAGACCTGGGCGTTTTGATAGAACTGTTACAGTAGGACTTCCAAATGTGAAAGATCGTGAAGCTATTTTAAAATTACATGCTAAAGGAAAAAGAATTTCTAGTGAAGTTAGTTTTCAACAATTAGCAAAAAGAACCCCAGGGTATTCAGGAGCTCAATTAGAAAATGTTATTAATGAAGCATCTTTATTATCTGTAAGAGAAGACACTAAAATAATTACTTTAGAACAATTTGATGAAGCAATTGATAGAGTAATGTCTGGACCTGCTAAAAAATCAAGAGTAATTACAAAAGAAGAACTAACTGCTGTAGCATATCATGAAGCAGGTCATGCTGTTGTCGGAACTCAATTAAGAAAAGGTGTAAAGGTTCAAAAAATAACCATTATTCCTCGTGGTTCTGCAGGGGGCTATAACTTAATGATTCCTGAAGAAGAAAAATACAATTCTTCAAAATCTGAATTAATTGCAATGATTACTTCATTTATGGGTGGTAGAGCTGCTGAGCAAATTATTTATGGCGAAAAAGAAGTTTCTACAGGCGCAAGAGATGATATTAAAAAAGCTACTTCAATTGCTAGAAAGATGGTCACAGAATGAGGTATGTCTGATTTAGGTCCAATTATGTATGAAGAAGATACCTCTAATCCTTTTTTAGGGAGAGATTATACAAAAAATCAATTATTCTCAGATCACATTGCAAGAGAAATTGATACTGAAGTAAGGAAAATAATTCTTACAGCAGAGCAAAAAGCTATTGAAGTTATTCAAGAGAATCGTGAAATGCTTGAACTTATTAAAGAAGCACTTTTAGAAAATGAAACAATTGTTGATGAAGAAATTCAATACATTGCAAAAAACTTAAAATTACCATCAATGAGAACAAAAGCCAAATCAGAAAATGTTAATCAAATCAGAAATGTTGATGAATTAGTAAAAGAAGTTAAAGATCAAACTCTAATTATCAAAGACAAGAATGACAAGAAAATAAAAGATTCTGAAAATAATATTAAAACAGACGAATCTTTAGATATAAAATAAAAAGCAAGAGTAATCTTGCTTTTTATTTTATAATAGTAGAAATATTTTAAGAAGGTAAAATGTATAATCACAACGAAATCGAAAAAAAGTGACAAACAAGATGAGAAAAAACAAAAGCATTTAAAACAACAAATAAATCTAAAGATAAATTTTATGCATTAGATATGTTTCCTTATCCTTCGGGATCAGGATTGCATGTTGGTCACCCTGAAGGCTACACAGCTACAGATATTATATCTAGATATAAAAGGTTAAAAGGTTTTGATGTTTTGCATCCAATAGGTTGAGATGCTTTTGGACTTCCTGCTGAGCAATATGCTTTATCAAGTGGAAAGCATCCTCAACCATTTACATTAAAAAATATTGAAAATTTTAGAAGACAATTAAAATCTTTAGGATTTAGTTTCGATTATGAAAAGGAAGTAAATACAACAGATCCTTCTTATTATCGTTGAACACAATGAATTTTTAAACAAATTTACAAAAAAGGTTTAGCCGAGATTAGAGAAGTTGATGTTAATTGATGTCCTGGATTAGGTACTGTTTTAGCAAATGAAGAAATTGTTGAAAATGATAAAGGAGAAATGGTTTCTGAAAGAGGATCATTTCCAGTTTATAAAAAACCTATGAAACAATGAGTTTTGAAAATTACTAATTACGCTGATAGATTATTAGAAGATTTAAATTTATTAGATTGACCTGATTCTTTAAAAAAACTTCAAACCAATTGAATTGGAAAAGAAGAAATAGATGGAAAAATAACTTATAAATTGCAAGATTGAATTTTTGCAAGACAAAGATATTGAGGTGAACCTTTTCCTGTGTATTTTGATGAAGATAACAATGTTTATTTGATTGATGAACTTGTTGAATTACCTCATATGGAAAATATTATGCCTTCTGGAACAGGTGAAGGACCTTTAGCAACAAATACAGAATGAGTTCAGTATAAAAAAAATAATAAAATTTTTAAAAGAGATACAAATACAATGCCTCAATGAGCAGGAAGTTGTTGATATTATCTTGCATACATAATGAAACAAGAAGATGGAACTTATTTACCAATTGATTCAAAAAAAGCTTATGAAGCCTTTAGTAAATGATTACCTGTTGATTTATATATTGGGGGTCAAGAACACGCTGTTTTACACTTGTTATATGCAAGATTTTGGCACAAAATTCTTTATGATTTAAAAATAGTCCCTACTAAAGAACCATTTCAAAAATTAATTAATCAAGGAATGATTCTAGGTAAAGATGGTCAAAAAATGTCAAAGTCTCTTGGAAATGTTGTAAATCCTGATGAGATTATTCAAAATTTTGGAGCAGATACTTTAAGAGTTTATGAAATGTTTATGGGACCTTTAACAGATACTAAGAAATGAAATGAATCTACTGTTGAAGCTACTTATAAATGGATTTTAAGAGTTAAAAGAATTTTTCAAATTTTTATAGAAGACAAATCTAAAATAAATTCATTACATAAAGATGATCAATTTATTTCAGAACACAATCTTTTGATTAAAGAAATCACTCAAGATATTGAAGATTTGAAATTTAATATTATGATTTCTAAATTAATGATTTTTGTTAATTCTCTTTATAAAAAAGAAAAAATTTATTCATTAAAACCTTTAAAAGATTTTGCAATTATGTTTTCGACAATTGCTCCACATATTTCAGAAGAATTACTTGAATCTTTAGGCGAAAAAGAAATTATGTTTCAAAGTTGACCAACTTATGAAAATAATAAAATTTTACTTACAAAAGATATTGTAGCAATTCAAGTAAATGGAAAATTACGTGAAACTTTTGAAATAGAAAATGATTGAGATGAAAAAAGAGTTATTGAAGAAGCTAAAAAACTTCCTAATGTTAAAAAACATTTGGAAAATAAAATTATCAAAAAAGAAATTTATATTGCAAAGAAAATTTTAAATTTTATTATTTAAAATAAAAAAGCCTTTATGGCTTTTTTATTTTGTTCCAAAAATTCTATCACCAGCATCACCTAAACCAGGAATAATATATTTATTCTTATCTAAATGATCATCTTTGGCAGCTAAATAGACATTTACATCAGGGTGATTTTTTTCAATCAAATCAATACCATCTTTTACACCAACTAAACAAACAAGTTTAATATTGCTAAATCCTCTTTTTTTCAATGATTTAATAGCATCATTTGCGCTACCACCAGTTGCAAGCATTGGATCAACTACTAAGATTAGAGAATCTTTTTTCACATCTGGAATTTTGTAAAAATATTCCTTTGCTTCAAAAGTTTTTTCGTCACGATATAACCCTATATGACCAATTCTAGCTTGAGGTACTAAATTACTAATGCCATCTGTCATCCCTAAACCTGCTCTTAAAATAGGTACAATAACAATTTCTTTATCAAAAATTTTCCCATTAGCAAGACTACCTGTAGAAGTCTTAACTTGAAAATCTTTTGCTTTATAATCTCTTAGAATTTCATAAACCATCAAAGAACTAATTTCATTTAAATTGGCTTTAAAATCTTTATGATTAGTTTTTTCGTCTCTCATGACTGTCAATTTTATTTCTATTAAAGGATGATTAATAATATGTATCATTTTATTGTTTTCCTTGCTCTTTAACAATTGCTACAGCAGCACTTGTTCCAAATCTTCTTGCTCCTGCTTTATATAAATTTTTCATGTCATTTAAATTTTTAATTCCACCAGAAGCTTTAATTGCAACTTTATCTCCTAAAATTTCTTTGAACACCTCTATATCTTCAACTTGGGCTCCGCTATAACTAAATCCAGTAGAAGTTTTTATGAATTCTGCTCCAGATTGTAAAACAATATTTGTAGCATCTTTAATCCCTTTTTTATCAAGTAAAGCGGTCTCGATAATTACTTTTAAAACTTTATTACCCATAACTTCTTTGATTTTTTTAATTTCATTTAAAACATAATCATGTTGATCATCTCTAAAACGACCAATATTGATTACCATATCTATTTCATCTGCTCCATGATCAATTGCAAGTTTTGCTTCAAAAACTTTTGCTTGCATGCTCATTGCTCCTAGTGGAAATCCAACAACAGCACAAACTAAAACATCACTTCCTTTTAGTTTTTCTTTTACATATTTAACTCATGAAGAATTAACACAAACACTTTTAAAACCATATTCTTTTGCTTCAGCAATTAATTTATCAACATCTTTTGTAGTAGCTTCAGCTTTTAAAAGAGTGTGATCAATCATATTATTAAATTTCATCTTATTCTATCCTTTCAATAATGATATTTTGTTTTTGAATTTGAGATTCATTTATTTTTATTGCCTTTAGTAAATCATCAACTAATTTTTGCTCTATTTTTTTTGAAGAATATAAAGTAAATAAAACATCACCTTTTTTTACTAAATCATTAGTTTTTTTATGAAGTTCTATTCCTGCTTCATAATCTATTTTATCTTCTTTTAAATATCTTCCAGCACCTAAATCATTAGCAACTATTCCAAAAATTTTTGCATTAATTATTTCTAAAAATCCATTAGTATAAGATTTTACTTCTAAAGATTTTTTAGGATTTCATAATTTATCTTCTCTTAATTTTTTAGTATCTCCACCTTGTGCTTCAATAAAATTGTAGAATCTTTGTAATGCGTTTCCAGAATTCATAACATTTTCAATCAAAGTATTTGCATCTTTTTCAGTTGTTGCTATTTTACTTGTAAGTAATAAAGATTCTACTGTTGTATATGCTAGTTCTTTTAAATCAGGATAATTATTTGGATTTTCAAAGAATTTTTTAACTTCATAAACTTCATTACGATTTCCAATCATTTTTCCTAAAGGCTCATTCATGTTTGTAATTTCGGCTTTAACGGTTTTATTTGCTAGATGACCTATTTTTACCATCAATTTTGCTAATTCTCTAGCTTTATCTAATGTTTCAATAAAAGCTCCAGTTCCACATTTTACATCTAACAAAATAATTTCTGCACCTGAAGCAAATTTTTTTGACATAATACTAGCTGCAATTAATGCAATTGAATCAACAGTTCCTGTGTCATTTCTTAAGTCATAAATTCTTTTATCAGCAGGAGCTAAGTTTTTATTTTGGGATACAAGAGCAAAATTTATTCTATCTACTTGCTCAATAAATTTTTTTTCACTAATATCAATTTTAAAACCAGGAATTGATTCTAGTTTATCAAGAGTTCCTCCTGTAAAACCTAAACCACGACCACTCATTTTTGCCATTTTTATTCCTAAAGCAGCAGCCATGGGCCCAATGATAAGAGTCATTTTATCTCCAACCCCTCCTGTAGAGTGTTTATCAGCCTTTGGACCTTTCAAAGAACTTAAATTAAGTTTTTCTCCAGAATCAAGCATAGCTAGTGTTAGATAAGTGATTTCCTCTTCATTTAGACCATTTAAAAAAATTGCTGTATTTAGTGCGGTCATTTGGTAGTCTTTTATTTCATTAATCATAAATTTAGAAATAAAAAAATCAATTTCTGTTTTTGTTAAAGATTCTTTTCTAAGTTTTTTTTGAATTATATCTGTAGCTTTCATTTTTTTCCTCCCTAAAATAAAAAAATGGAACTTTAAGCAAGTTCAAGTGCTAGTTCCATCATTTTTGTAAAATTATTTTGTCTTTCTTCTGCGCTAGTTTCTTCTTTAGTGATTAAATTATCTGAAATAGTTAAAATACAAGCAGCATTTTTATTAAGTTTTTTTGCATTAACAAATAAAGCAAATGATTCCATTTCTACTGCACGAGATTTTGTTTCTTTAATTGTATTTTCTAAGCTTCTTGTGCTATAAAACACATCACTTGAGTGTACTCTACCTTCATGTAAATTCATTTTTTTGCTTTTTGCAATTGTTCTAATTCGATCATTTAAAATTTTTGAACCTTCAATTTCATGAGTAGACTCATTTAAAACTAATTTTGCAAAACTATTACTATCAGAATATGAGCTAGTTGCCAATAAAATGTCATAAAGTTTTAAATCTTTTTCATAACTTCCAGCACTACCAATTCTAATAATATTTTCAACTCCATAAAATTTAAAAAGTTCATATGAATAAATTCCTATTGAAGGACAACCCATTCCAGAAGCTGCAATTGTAATTGCTCTTCCTTTATATGTTCCTGTAAAAAATAGCATATTTCTTACATCATTAACTACTTTAAAACCTTTATCTAAAAAATTCTCTGCAATGTATTTGGCTCTTAAAGGATCTCCTGGCATTAAAACGGTTTTTGCAATTTCTCCAACTTTAGCTTTTATATGTGGTGTCATGTTTCCTCTTTTCTTACTATTAGTATTTTACAAATAAAAATAAAAATTGCCTATAAAAAGGCAATTTAAATTTTTGAAATTAATCAATTGAAATTTCTGCACCTAATGCTGCAAAAGCGGCTTTAATTTCTTCAGCTTCTTCTGGTTTAACATTATCTTTTAATTTTGCAGGAGCACTATCAACTAATTTTTTAGCATCCATTAATGAAAGTTCTGGGCTAATTTCACGTACTTTTTTAATAACTGGAACTTTATTTCCTCCAGCATTTTTTAAAGTTATAGTAACTTCTGTTTTTTCAGCAACTTCTGCTCCACCAGCAGCTCCACCTGCAACAACAACAGCAGAAGGATCAATACCAAATTCTTCTTTCATTGCATTTACAAGTTCCATAACTTCTTTAATGTTCATTTCTTTTAATGATTGAATAAAACTTTCTTTTGTTAGTTTTGCCATATTTTTTCCTCTTTTATATTTATTATTTATGTTAAGCTTATTCAGCTTTTATGTGTTTTTCATCAACTAGCATTTTTAGCCCAAGACTTACTTGTTGTAAAGGTGCTAACATTGATCTTGCTAAAATTGTTAAAGCTTCTTCATATGTTGGAAGAGTAGCAATTACTCTAACTTCAGCATCTGAGACAACTTTTTCTTCATAGATTCCAGCTTTAATTTTAACAAATTTATTTTTCTTTTCAATTTCAGCTATTTTTTTAATAGTAGCATTTTTGTGCTCTTCATCAAAAAATACAAAAATATTTGGTCCAAATAAATAAGAGTCTAATTCCTTAAACCCAGCTTTATCTATAGCTAATTTAACAAAACGATTTTTAAAAACCATTGTATTTGCAAGGTGATTTTTTAAATCATTTCTTACTGATTCAAGTTCAGAAGCGCTTAATCCTTGATATTCAAAAACAATAAGACCAGCTGAATTTTTAATAAGTTTCGAAATAGTTTTAACTGTCGCTACTTTTTTCTTACGATTTTCTGTCACATTTCCTCCTTATATTTTTAGTCAATATATGAATACAACATAATATACTCGATAACAGATTAAGTTTATTTCTAAACAGTTATTGTCTTAATATATTGCTTTTTTAATTTTAACAAATTTTAAAATTTTTAAAAAATAAAAAATAAAAGAGCTTTTGCTCTTTTATTTTTTATTAGTTTTTAAATATTGAGTTACTAGATCAAAATTTGTTTTTTTAAAAAAACAAAGACCAATTGCTTTTTTACCAGTATGAATTGCAACTACTGAAGGAATAAGTTTAATAGTTATTTTTTTATTAACTATAGATTCAATTTCACTAGCAATTTCTTTTACATCATCATTTTTAGAATGTAAAAGCACAACATCATATAAACTAAGATCCTCTTTTGAAATTTCTTCAAATCTCTTTTCAGCTAATTTAGTAATACTTTTTCTAAAATGTCTTCCTTTTCCAGCTTTTTCTAATTTACCTTCTCTAACTTCAATAATAGGAACAATATTTAATAATTTAGCTAGTTTAGCAATTGCAGGAGAAACTCTCCCACCTTTAACTAAAGCAGTTAAATTTTCTGGAATCAAATGAAGAGTTGAATCTTTTTTACCTTCAAGTAAAGCAATTCCTTGTTGAACTGTAATTTCACCACTTTTTAATTTATTTTCTAATTGCTCTAATTCATATGGAATTAATTGAGCCACTCCATAAGAATGAATTATAGAAACATTTTTTAAATTTTTGCTCATTACAAGTAAATTATTGTATTGACTACTTAATTCAGAAGATAGCGGATAAACAATAACAGCATCATATTCATTAGATAATTTTTCAAATAATTCTAAAGAATATTTTGGTGGAGTTGTTCCAGTTTTTATAACTGAATTACTTTTTCAAAATTGATATAAATTTTCTGAATTAATTTCAATTCCATCTAAATAAGTTTTATCATCTATATCAATGATTAAAGGTAAAAAAAATCACCCTTTTTTTTCTGCTTCTTCTTTTGTTAGTCCACTTGAAGAATCTACTACTATTGCATGTTTCATTATGATAATAATTATATATAAAAACTAATTCTTGATTATAATTTTAATAATATGGCATTAATTTTTAAGCAAAGCAACAATTTTTACATAAATTTCAATAATTTGGAAGAAGACTTAAGAATAAAACAAAGTAAAAATTTTTGTTTTATTTATTCTAAGGAAAAACTTGTAGCTTTAAATATTTTTGATTTTGATAAATTTTCTTATTTAAAAGAAGGTTTTTCAATTTTAGCATTTAAAGAAAAAAATATTCTTCTAGAAGAATTCCCAGAAATTTTTAAAGATTTTATTTTTCAACCTTTTTACCTTGTAGGATTCATTGAAAAAATTGAAAAACATCCAAATAGTGATAAATTAATAATTATAAATATTAAATCAAACAAAAATTATAAAATTGTTACTAACAGGATTGATTTAAAACAAGGTGAAAAATTAGTTTTTGCTACTTCCAATTCATACTTACCAAATGGATTGAAAATTTCAAATTCTAAAGTAGTCAATATCGAAAGTGAAGGAATGATCCTTTCTTATAAAAGTTTAAATTTAAAAAATAGTGATGAATTAATTAAATCAGATTTTGAAATAGGCAAAGAATTTGTTTTTTAAATACTAAAACTTACTTTTGGAATTTTTTTGTATTTTACTTCTAAAGAATCAAGAATTTTTTTGCTAATAATATCATCTTCAGTTCCATTGTATTTATCTTCTTCATAATAAAGTTGATTAATTCCAACTTGTGCAATAATTTTTGCACAATTTGAACACGGGAACAAACTAACATATAAAACGCATTTAGAATCTATTTGTTTGTTTGCGTTCAAAATTGCATTAATTTCAGCATGAATAACATAAGCATATTTATTGTCTGCTGCTTTTTCATTATCTCTTTTTCAAGAAAAATTTTTATCATCACCACGTGGCATACCATTATAACCAAGAGAAACAACCCTTTTATTGTCATCTACTATACAAGCACCCACTTTTGTATTTGGGTCCTTACTTCTTAATGCACTAACTTTTGAAAGAGCCATAAAATATGAATGTCAATCTAAAACTTTATTTTCCATAAAATAATTTTACATTTTAATTAAATAAAGAAATAAAAAATGACCCCTCAAAGTCATTTTTAGTTATTAATAAGAGAGGAGGTTATTTTCATAACTTATAGAGACATTATAATTATTTTTCAATAATTGATAATCTAATTGAAATTCAACTGATCAATATTATTATAACATTAAAATTTAAAAGTCTCAAAAATTTATCATAAATTAAAATGCTATAATTAGAAGACTTTAAGCATAGAAAAAATAAGGAGATATTAATGAAAAAAATATCATGATTTAAAAGACTTTTTATGTCTTGAGAGAAATTCGAAAACTATTTTAAACAATCACTTAGTGAAAATGCAGATCCTAATTTGATGACTAGAAATCAAGAATTAGAAACTCTAAGAATTGAACTAGAAAAAAAATTAGCAGTTCTTAATAATTCAAATGAATCTCTTGTTAAACAAATAGAAAACGAAAAATTAAATGCAAGTGATTGAAAAAATCAGCTAATAAAAAACCAAGAAAATTTAAAATATCTTGAAGCTAGTCAAAAAAATTTAGAAGAACAAAAAACTAACAAACAATTAGAACTAGAAAAAAAGAATTTGGAAATTGAAAATCTTAGGTCAAAAATTATCAATCATGAAAATGAAACTGAAAATTGAAGAAGAGAAATTTCTCATAAATTAGTTCCTCTTGAAAAAATTCAAGAAACATTTTTTGGATCTTGAAATAAAGGTAAGGGTGAATTAGGGGAATTGCAATTAGAACAAATTTTAATTCAATCAGGATTAAATAAAGATAATTGAATTTCTAATCTAAATGTTTCTAATAAAATTAAAGATAATGGCCAAAATGAAAAAAATGTTGTTGAATTTGCTTTAAGATCAACAAATGCCAATAAATGAATTCCTATTGATTCAAAAGTTTTGGAACCTTCAATTATTGAAAATGAAATTTTTCTTGATAAGAATTGAATAAGTTCTCTAGAAACACAAGTTAAAAAAATCTCTTCTCTATATTTAAACAAAACTTATACAGAATCATATGGAATGTTAGTTATTCATAATGATTTAATTTATTTAAAACTATATCAAGAATATCCAGATGTTATTAAAAATGCAATCGAAAAACATAAAGTACATATTCTATCTCCTTCTACTTTTATTCAATTTGCTTGAAATTTAGATAACTTATTAAGTTTTGCAACTCAAATGGAAAAAGGAGCAAATTTATACAAACATGTTCTTTCAACTTTTGAGACTTTAGACAAATTTACAAAAAAACTTTTGGCTGTTCAAAAAGATTTTGGGATTGCTATGGAATCTCATTATCCGACTTTAGAGAAAAAACAAGATAAATTTAAAAAATTAATTGATAAAGATCCTATTTTATTAGAGGAAATAAATGCAATAGATGAAGAATAAAATTTTGCATTTTAATTGTTAAAAGCAATAAAAATTTTTGCAAGTCCTTCCATTTTAATTTTTTTAACTGTTGATGGAATAATAAAACTATCATTTTTTTTAATTTCAATTTCATTAATTTTTCCAAAACCTTCATTAATAAAAAATATTAAAAAATCTTTTTCCATTAAATTTTTAGGAAATGTAAATTCCCCTTCTAAATCTAATTTAATAAAAGTGTAAAATTCATTATCAACCATTTTGCAAATATTATTTTTTTCTTTTAGATTGGCAAAATTTTTGATTTCAAACTTTTTACTAAATTCAATATTGTCTAAAGACTCTTGAATATGCAAATCTCTTTCAATGCCATCTTTGTCTTTTCTTTTATAATCAAAAAGCCTAAATGTTAGCTCGCTCGCTTGTTGTAGTTCAAATGTTACAATATTTTTTAGTAAAGCATGTACTAAACCTGGAAAAACATCAATTACATCACCCTTTTCAATTTTTACATAGTTAAAAAATTCATCTCATTTTTTGCTATCGATTAAGTTTTTTGCATCTTTGTAATTTTTGGCTTTGTGACCAAGAATTACTTGGTTTGCTTTTTTAGTTAATATTTCTTCAATATATCAACTTTCATTTTTTCCATAAGAATCAAATTTCTTTGCATATTCATTATCAGGGTGTACTTGCACACTTAGATCATCTTCAGGAGCTAGAATTTTCAACAATAACGGAAATTTGGAGTACTTTTTCTTTTGATTATTGAATAAATAATTTTTTTGTTCTCATAATGTTCTTAAGTCATATGTAGAATCATTTAAAATTTTATTTTCCTTACCTTCAATTCCTGAAATAAGTCAAGCTTCTCCAATTTTTTTAGAATCATCATTTAATAAAAATCTATTTTTTAAGTAATTTCCACCTCAAATTTTTTCTTCAAAATAGGGTTTTAAAAAAATTATTTTTTCTAAATTGAATTTGTCCATATAGAAATTATAAGTTAAGATTTACATATTTTTTATAAAGTCTAAATAGGAAATATTTATAAAGTTCTTATATAATTAAAATATGTTTAATAATTTATCAAAAAGAATGCAAAAATCACTTGAAAAAATGTCTGCAAAGACAATTTTAAAAGAAGAAGACATTTTAGAAATTACTAGAGAAATTAAATTAGCTTTATTAGAAGCTGATGTTAATTTAATTGTCGTAAAAGAATTTATTCAAAATATTAAAGATCAAACAATTGGAACAGAATTAATAGGTAAATTAAATCCAGGACAACAAGTAATAAAAATTGTAAAAGAAGAATTAGTCAAAATTTTTGGAAATAAAACAAAGGAAATAAATATTTCAAAAAAACCCACTATTTTTATGATTGCTGGTTTACAAGGTGGAGGGAAAACTACTACAATTGCAAAAATAGCTCATTTTTATAAAAACAAAAAGAAAATTGAAAAAATTTTGATTGTAGCAGGAGATATTTATAGACCTGCTGCAATTGATCAATTAGACACCTTATCTAAAATGGTAGGAGTTGACATTTACAAAAATTCAGTTGACATAAAACCTCAACAAACTGTAAAAGAAGCAATTGATAAAGCAAAAAATGAGTATTATGATTTAGTTTTAATTGATACAGCAGGAAGATTATCAATTGATGAAAAATTAATGAATGAATTGATCGAAATAAAGGAAATTGCAAAACCACAAGAAATTATTTTTGTATCAGATGCTTTAAGTGGACAAGATATTTTTAATGTTGCAAAAACTTTTGATGAAAAATTGAAATTAACAGGTTCAATAATTACTAAATTAGATTCCGATGCTCGTGGAGGAGCTGCTTTAAGCATAACAAAAATGCTAAACATTCCAATTCTTTTTATTGGTACTGGTGAAAAAGTTACTAATTTAGATTTATTTCATCCAGATCGTATGGCTGATAGAATTTTAGGAATGGGTGATGTTTTATCTTTAATTGAGAAAGCTCAAGATGTCATTGATGAAAAAAAATCTAAAAAAATGTTTTCTAGATTTATGTCTGGGCACTTTGATTTAGATGATTTACTAGAAAATTTAAGACAAATTAAAAAACTAGGAAAAATGTCTAAATTATTAAAAATGATTCCTGGCGCAAATAAGATTGACCCGGAAAAAATTGATAAAGCAGAAGATAAAATCAAAGTATTTGAAATTTTAATTTCTTCTATGACAATTTCAGAGAGAAAAGATCCAAGATTACTAAAAAATCAATCTAGAAAACAAAGAGTAATTAAAGGATCAGGGAGAAGTGTTCAAGAATATAATTTACTTGTTTCTGAATTTGATCAAATGTCTAAAAAAATGAAACAAATTTCTAAATCAATGAAAGATGGAACATTGAATCCTGGATCTCTAGGCAATTTATTTTAAGATTTATTCTTAATGTAAATATAATTAATTTATGAAAATAGATTTCTTGAATTTTTTAGAAAAGGCAAATAGAGTTTTCAAACAAAGTGTTGATACTGCTTTTCAAAACAAAAAAATTACACATTCATTTTTATTAAAAGCAGATAAAAATACTTCAATTGATAATTCTGCATATTATTTAATTTTAAAAATAATTGAATTGTATAAAGGGAATTTATATGATTTAAATTACCTTAAAGAAGGAAAGTATTTTGATTTTCTGGAACTAAAACCTATTAATGATACCATTAAAAAAACTCAAGTGCTAGATGCTATTCAATTATTTTTAAAAACATCTTTTGAAAGCAATAGTCCTAAAATTTTGTACATTGCAAATATTGAAAAAGGTAATTCTTCATCACTAAATTCACTTTTAAAATACATTGAGAATCCCCCTAAAGATACTTTTATTGTGATGGGAACAAATAATATTAAAAAAGTTATTTCTACTATAGTGAGTAGAAGTCAAGTTTTTGATGTAAAGAGAATGAACCAATTAGCAATTGAAGAATTGTTTCTAGAAAATGATTTGGAAAAATATGTAATAAAATTTTATGCAAGAGTTTTTGATAATTGAGAAGATGCTAATAAATACAATTCTAAAAAGTATTTTGAACTTGTAAAAAAAACTCTCAAAAATTTAGATAAATCTTTAATAAATAAATACTCTTTAATCAATTTTTTAGAAGAAGTGTTGGATGTGGAAAATTATTATTTTGTCCTTCAAGTAATTAGAATTTTTTTTGAAGATGTTTTTGCAAGTCATGGCAAAGATAAAATAGCTTTTTTACCATTTTACGAATTAGTTCAAAAATATCAAGAAATAAAAGTACAATTTTATCCAATTTATTATTTTATTGAAGAATTCTTATCGAAATTAGAAATCAATACAAATTTTAAAATTCAAAAGCAATTTTTTTTATTGAAAGTAAGTGAGTTATATGGAAACTAAATTTTTTATAGTAGGAACACCAATTGGCAATCTTGAAGATATTACTTTAAGAGCTTTAAGAATTTTAAAAGAAGTCGATGTTATTGCTTGCGAAGATACAAGAGAAAGTCAAAAATTGCTTAATTATTTTGAAATAATTGGTAAAAAACTTATTTCTTATCATGACAAGAACGAAATAAATTCGGCAAAAGGAATTATTAGTCTGATTCAAAATGAAAATAAATCCGTAGCTCTAATTTCAGATGCAGGAATGCCAATTTTAAGCGATCCAGGATTTAGAGTTTTGAAATTAGTTAGAGAAAACAATATTAAATACGAACTTATTCCTGGGGTATCTGCAATTACAAGTACAGCTGTTTTAAGTGGATTTGATACACATTTTACTTTTTTAGGTTTTTTTAAAGATAAAACAATTCAAAGGCAAAATCATTTAAAAAAATTAATTCCTGGATCTTATGTTGCTTTTGTATCTCCACACAAATTAATGAGCGTTTTAAAAGATCTAGAATTTGTATTCGGAAATTTTCTTCAAATTTTTGTAGGAAAAGAATTGACAAAAAAATTTGAAGAACACTTTTTTGGAAATGTAAGTGAAATTTATAAAATTTTTGAAAAAAAAGATTCAATTAAAGGCGAATATACAATAGCTTTTGAATTCAAAAATTTTGCTTTAAATAAAGATTTGGTAAAATAGGATTTATGAATAAATTGGAAATTTTTCAAGAATGAAAAAAATATTTTATTGGTGATAAATTTTATACTAATAAATTAAATGAAATTGCAAACATTGAAGAAGATGAAACTTTTTTTCATTCTTTTTTAATTGATGATAGAAAAATCAAAGGAAGAATAGATGTTGGCTACAATTCTTTTAATCCAATCACTATTAAATTAATTTCCAATTCATTTGCTGAATTTCTTAGAGAAAGTAAAATTGATAAAGGTCTAAAGGCTAAAATTTTGATTTCTCATGATGGTAGTGAAGAATTAAGGACATTTATAGAAATCATGAATCAAGTATTTTTAGAAAATGATTTAGATGTTTATCTTTTTGAAGAAAATAAAGGTAAGCCTCTTTCTTTGATTCAAAATAGTTTAAACAATATTAAAGTGTCTCTTTGCTTTTATTTTTCAAGACCAAATAAGAATTATAGAAACTATTGATTGCAAATTTTTAATGCAAATTCAGAATTTTTAGAAAATTCAATTTTATTTTTAATTACAAATAATATCAATAAACAAATTCCCCTAGTAAATTCAATTGCAACTAAAAAATCTTTTTATTTACTTTCAAAAAAAATTGAAACTGAATATATTGATTCTTTATTAAAAATTCAAATCAATTCATCTAATGATAAAAAATTGAAAGTTTTGATTGCTAATTCTTCAAAAATTGCTTATGACTTAATGCAAGATATAAGTAGTTTAATGAATATAGAATTTATATTATCTAAAAAAGTTAGTTATTTAAATAGTGACTTTTTTACAAAAGCTAAAAACACAAAATTTTTAAGATATTTGAACAAATTCATTTTGCAAGCAAAAAAATCAAAATTAGATGTTATTTTAGTTCCTTCATTTAATGCAAATCAAATAGATGTCATTATTAGAAACAATAATGATTATTGATTGTTAAATCATGAACAAATTGCTATTTTATTATTAGAATATATTTTTGCAAATAAAAGTGAAAATTTTATTGCAGAAAATAATTTTGTTGTAACCACAAAAAATTCTTCTGAAATTATTGAAAGAATTTGCAAAAAACACAATGTTGCTCTTTACGAAGATACAAATTTCTTTCAAAATATGAAAAACTATGAAAAAAAATTGCTTTTATATTTTGATGAAGAAGGCAGATTTTTGCTTAATTCTTCAATTTCGACTTCAAGTGATATTTTTCAACTTCAAGTTTTATTATTAGAAGTTTTAAATTATCATAAGTCGCAAACAAGAGATTTAAATGTTGTTCTTACTAATTTTGTAAGTAAATATAGCAAAAAAGTTCTTTTTGAAAAAACTTTGCAAATGTCAAAAATTGTTTTGGTAGAATCTCTTAAAAAAATAAGTATTTATCATGTTTTGGGAGATTTAAAAATAAAAAATATAGAATATTTCAAAAATTTTAATGATTCAATCAGAGAAAAACAATTTATTGCAAAAATTCATTTTGAAGAAGGAAGCTCAATACTTTTTACCTATTATTCATACACCAATATTGTGAGTATTTTTATAGTTACTGAAAATGAATATAGGGAAGAATTGACTAATAAAAAAATCAATAAAAATATTAAAATATTTAATGATTTGAAAAGAAAATTTTTAATTTAGAAAGGAAAATATGAATCAAGTTATACTTTTTGGAAAAGAATATGATTTTGTAAATCTTTTTGATCAAGCAATCAAAACTATCAAGCCTTTTACATTAATAGATTCAAAATTTCAATTTAAAAGTTTTAGTTCTTTTGAGAAAAAAACAATTTTTCTAACTTTGCCTTTTTTGCAAGCAAATTATGTTGATTTTTTTACAAAAAATCTTTTAAAATTATCATCAGAATTTATGAATTTCAATTTTGTAGTTTTAGTAAATGAAAATCCTTTAATTTTAAACAAATGAGAATCTTTAATAGAACAAAAAAACGTAAGAGCTTTTAGCGATTTTGCTACAAATACTTTTAGCAAATCAATTGGAATTTTTATAGACAAATTAGGTTTTTACATAAAAACGTGTTTTATAATTAATGAAAATTTTAAAATTATTTATCAAGATATAGTTTTCAATTTACATGACGAAATCAATTTTAAAAAATTGGAAGTTTTTTTGAAAACTATTTAAATTCAAGATCCTGTTTTAAGGTATTCAATTAAGACTTCATAATTGTAAAACTTTTTATCATTTGGATTAATTTCATCTAAAAACAAAATTAATGGTAAGGTTTCATATTTTGAGATTTTATTTGAATCAACATCTTTTATTTTTAAATCAGGAAGTAAAAACTTTTTAATCATTGGACTATGCTTAGGGAATTCACTCATAAAAAATTTTGCAAAAATTTGATTTTCTTTTAAAAATGTAGTTTTTGAGAAGAACAATCCACTATTTTTTAAAGAAAAGTAAAGAGTTATTTGAACAGTGATAAAAATTCTATAAAGAGCTTTAAAAGCTTCGTTGTCATTTACTTTTATTTTCTTATCATTTTTATCATATTCTTCTAATAATTTTTTTATTAAAGGAATTAATATTTTATAAAACCTTTTTCTCAAACTCAAAGCTTTTCCAATATTTAATAAATTAAATTTAAATTGATATTTTAACGGTTCTAAAATATTTGGATTTTTTATAATTCTATATAATAAAAAACTATTGTCTGAGTTTTCGAAAATGGAATTTATTATTTTGGAAACATCTTTGCCATCAACATCTCTTAAATCGATAGAATTAGAAATTTTTAAAAAATCATCTAGACTTTGAATATTTATTTTCATAATTTTTCCAAGCATAGAAGTAGCTTTTTTTCTCGAAATCAAAAACACAAATAATAAAGAAATGTATTTAAGTAAATTTTGATCAATTATTTTGAATGTTTTTAGAGAAAAAATTTTCTTTCAATTTGGTTTTAAAATCCAGTAAAGATTATCTACATTAATATTAATGTTTGAAAAGTGTGTTATGAAATAAAGTAAAAGTTTTCCCAATTTCTCATTTGACAAAAATACTTCTGCCAAATGAGAAATAGAAATTTTGTTCATTGCTAAAATCTCTTTTGAAAATGAATCACTAAATTCCTCCAAATTTTTAAATTCATCAATTCTAATCAAATTTTTAAAAACAAGTTGTATTGAACTTATAAAAAATTCTTTAATTTTTTTATCATTTCCAATTTCACTAAAAATCTCATCAATAGTTGCTTGTTCAATTTTTCCAAGGTACTTTTCAAATACTTTTTTATGGGTTAGTTCTATTTTATTATAGAATTTTTTCAAAAAAACAGTAACTAATTTACTAGTGATTTCTTTATTGGTAATTAAATTTCCATAGTGCTTAATCAAAACATCAAATGATTCTAAATTTTTTTCAAAAAAACCAAAATCATTTAAATTTTTTAAAAAACCAAAAACTTTATCAGGATCTTGGATAATATTCAAAATTTTATCAATCAACAAATGAGTATCTTCTAATCTTTGCAATTTGAAAAAATTATTTAAAGAAATTGAGTTTAAACCCAAACTCAAATCCCCAATTAAATCATTGACAAAAGTTGTTTTATAAATAAAATTTAAAAATGAAAACTCATTTTTCCTATCAATAAGTATTTCAAAAATCTTTTTTTCAAGTAGAGTGAGATCGATCAAAGATTCTCTTTTTATTTTACTAAAGTAAAATAAAAAGTTTCTTTCTATTAAGTTGCACATTGAGTAAAAATAATTACCAAATTCACCTTCAGTTTCTAAAATAGAATGTTTTCTTTCAAATTCATTTTCTAAAATTAAGTCATTTTCTTTATCTGAATCCCAATTTAATTTCTTTAAAATTTCTTCTTCTGAATTAGTAAAATTTAGTATTTTATCAAAATGGTCCAAATTATCTTCATATGTTTTTTTATCAAAAGAAGGAATAATTAGTTTTGCCTCTTCGTAATTTTTCTTGCTAAAAGATATTTTAAAAAACAAATTTTTTGCAATTTTTTTATATCCTTTTGTAGAGGGATGAATTTCATAAAAATGTTTACTTAATTTGCTTGCATTTTTAATTCAATATTGATGATCAAAAACATCTACAAAATGAACATTTTCATTTTTTTCGCTTAATTTTTTTTGATATTTACTAACCATTGCATTAAGTTCCATTTCAATTTCAGATTCTCCATCTTTTTTTAAAAAGGAATTAATAACAGATCTTAATTTTAAAAATGAAAGAGGGTATGATAAAAGAACAATATTTGCTTTATTACTTAATTTATTAATTGCATCAATTAGTAATTCAGATTTTTTGGAAGTTTTATCAATAAAATCTTGCAAAATAGTTTTAAATTTTTTAAATTTTATTTCTTTATGAATTGTTTTATCAAATAAAAAATCAATTCTTTCAGGTTTTAAAAAATGAATTAAATCATTAGCTCCAAGAGAAATAAAAATCAAATTAGATTCTTTAGTTACTTCTTTTAATTTCAAAAAATCATTTTTATTTTTGAATTCATTAAATTGCTTACTTGTCCTATTTTTAAATAAATTTAATCTTGAGTTTTTGGTATCTATAGATTTTATTACTTCCAAAATATCTTTAGAATTTTCAAAGTTAAATTTTTCGTTGTCAACATCATAAAAATATAATCATTCATCAAATCTTGAACCTTGCAAAGCAAAATTTTGATATGATTCCATTTTATTTTTCTGTGATTTTTCAACAAATTCACAGAAAAAAGAACCATAACTCAATCCACTAAAGGTAAATTCTTCTCCTTTAATTTTTCCACTTCCTGAAATATCAAAACCAAAACCAGAATTATATCCAGCTGCTATTGAATCACCAATTACTAATAATTTTACTTTTTCTTCAGGTTTGATCATATTTCATTATTTATCTAAATAGTATATTTTTCAGGATGTTTTTTTTGCATTTGTTTTACATATTCACTTTTAGGCATTTTTCCATATTTTTCCATTTGATGGACACATTCTTCATATTCTGCAAGAGCATATTTTAGTCCTTCAAAACCATTGATTTTAACTTGATTCACACCTTTTCAGTTTTTGTAATTTGTAAAGAAATATTCCACATTTCTCAATCATTCTTTTGGAATATCAACTAATTCTTTGATTTTATCCAAACGATAATCGTCAGCATGAACAGCAATTAATTTTGTGTCTGTTTCTCCTTGATCAATCATTTTCATAGCTCCAACAAGTCTCGCTCTTAATAAAGAACCTGGAACAAAAGTTTCAGAAGAATAAACTAAAACATCTAGTTCATCTCCATCTCAATCTAAAGCTTCGGCCACATAACCATAATTTGCAGGATATTTAAAATCTCCCCTTAAAATTCTATCTACAACAATTTTATTTTTGCTTCTATCAAATTCATATTTAATATTTGAATTTATAGGTATTTCAATGTTAACTTCAATAATTTTTTCATTCATAATAAAATAATTTTACCACTTTAGAAAAATTTAAAAAAAAATACCGATTCCGGTACTAGTTTGCTGTTTTGTTTTGAATTTTAAAAGCATAGGCATCAAGTCTTGAAGATTTTCTAGCAGCATTATTTCTATGAAACACTCCATGTGAAACAGAAGTATTAATCACTTTGTGTGCATCTTTTAGTAGCTGTTCAACATTTTCATTTTTTTCTTCGATTGCTCTTTTTGCTTTTTTAATAGCAAGTCTTACATGTGATTTCATTGCTGCATTTCTAACTCTTGCTTTTTCATTTGTTAAAATTCTTTTTTCTTTTGATTTAATATTTGCCATGACTATCTCCTATTTAGATTTTAATTATACCAAAAACAAAAAAATGTTGTAAAATTAATTTTAATATGAACAACTCTTTATCTTTTATAAATCGTAGTGTGATTCCAACTCCAACCCCTACCCCTACTCCAACATTAAATCCTAATGATTTTACAACATTTGTTAGTGGTTTAATTGTGGGTCTTCTTTTGTTTATGATTTTATTAATTGCAATTTTTATTTTTTTATTTAGGCAAAATTCTAAAAATAGAATTATTAAAAAAATAGGTGAAGTAGCCGAGAAAAGAATTAATTCATCTTTAAAAGCTTGATCTAAACAGTCAAAAAGTATTTTTATAAATTCTTCATTATATAAATACGATGATAATAAACTTTTTGAAATTGATAGTATTTTAATTACAAATCGAGCAATTATAGTTGTTGAAATAAAAAGTATGACAGGAATTATTAAAGGTGACGGAGAAGTAAAAGATTGGAAAAAAGTTTTAGGAAATCAAGTATTTACTTTCTATAATCCCATTTTACAAAATAACAGACATATTGAACATATTATTAGAATCATTAAGAAAAAAATTCCAATTATTTCTTTAGTAATTTTTTCTAATAAAGTTTCAGAATTGCAAATAAGTAATATTCCAAAACATGTTTTGTTAATTCAACATAAAGATTTATATACTTCTTTAGACACTGCTCAATTAGCTTTAGAAACTAAAATAAGCTACAGTGATATGCAAGACTTGCAAAAAACTATTAAGTCTCATAGAACTAATAAATTATCAGACATTTCTTTACATAGAAACCAAGCAAGAGAAAAAGCAAAAAAAGACAACTAAAATGAAAAATCATATTGAAATTAACCTCTTCGATAAAGTTTTTTATGTCCAAGTACTTTATTCAAAAAATAAAAACATTTATTTCAAAGTAAGAAATGGCAATTACACATTAATTACCCCAAAACATGTAGATGAAAAAATTTTAATTGATTTTGTTACCAAAGGAATTACAAAATTTCATCAAAAAAGTTTAAAAAAAGAAGTACAAGTACTTTATTCTTTAAGTGAGAAATATTTTTATTTATTTGGAACAAAATATAATTTTGAAACGGAGAAAAACGGAAGTAGTTTTTGATTAAAAATTAAAGATTTAAAAACTGTGAAATTGCTAAATTTGGAAGAAAATACAATTATTCAAAAAATTCAGTATCTGCTAAAATTTTATTTAGAATTACATTTAAAAAAAGTCCAGAAAATTTTTGAACAAGAAATGCAAATTCCTGAACATAAATTTTCAATTAGGCCTAAAGAAACTAATTGAGCATCAAATTCAATTAAAAAAATGCACATTACATATAATTCTAAGTTGGCTCATTTTGAAACTAATCTTATTGATTATGTAATTATTCATGAACTAGCACACCATTTGCACCCTAATCATTCAAAAAAATTTTGAAATTTAGTAGAACAATATTATCCTGATTGAAAACAAGCTAGATTACATTTGAATAATAATAAAACTCTTTTATCTTAAGTTTAAGTTAAAATATAAATAGTGAAAAATCTTGCTAATAAAATTAGGCCAGAGCGTTTAGAAGATATTGTTGGTCAAAGTCATTTAATTGAATTATTTAAAGCTATTATTGAAAAACAAGAAATGAGTAGCTTTATTTTTTATGGTGAAAGTGGTATTGGTAAAACAACTGCTGCAACAGTTATTGCTAAAGAAAAACAAGAATCTTATGATGTTTTTAATCCCACAATCCATTCTAAAAAAGAATTATTAGAAAAATTAGCAATTAATAAAATTTTGATTATAGATGAATTACATAGGCTAAATAAAGATAAACAAGAAATTTTACTGAGTTATTTAGAAGATGACAAAATCATTTTGTATGCAACTACTACTGAAAATCCATATTTTAAAATTATTCCATCTTTAAGAAGTAGATTAAAAATTTTACGCTTTAATAAATTGAGTGAAACAGAAATTTTTCAAGGTTTAAAAAACATTATTGAAAAATACAAATTGAAAATTAAAATAAATGATGATTTGCTACTTTCAATTGTTAAATTTTCAGCAGGTGATTTTAGAAATGCTATAAATAATTTAGACTTAATTGAAACAATTTATCCAAATACTAATGTTGATTTTGAAAGTATTAAAAAAATTTTTCCATCCATGAATTTTTATACCGATAAAGATGCAGACAAGCATTATGATACATTAAGTGCATTTCATAAATCATTAAGGGGTAGTGATCCAGATGCAGCATTATATTATGGAATGCTATTAGCAAAAGCAGGCGACATTGATGCTTTGCTAAGAAGATTGATCATGGTAGCATATGAAGATATTGCATTGGCAAATCCAAATGCTTCAATTAAAGTAGATGCAGCAATTAATGCAATTGAAAGAGTTGGATTTCCTGAAGCAAATACTATTTTAGCTAAAATAATTATTGAAATTGCTTTAAGTCCTAAAAGCAATAGTACTTATGTTTCGATGAACAAAATTTTAGACAAAATAAATAATGGTAATATTTATGACATTCCAGACCATCTAAAAGATACTCATTATAAAAATTCTGCAAAGTTTAATCGACCTAAGTATTTATATCCTCATGATTTTGAAAATAATTATGTTAATCAAAATTATTTACCTATTGAATTAGAAAAAAATCATTTTTTTGAATTTGCAAATAACCAAAACGAACAAAAAATTAAATCTTATTGAGAAAAAATCAAAATAGCATCTAGAAATAAGACAAAATAAACACTTTTAAATTAAAATATAAACAACTAATAAAGGAGTATCATGATTTTTTCATACAAACACTTAAAAAAACTAGCAAATCTTAATGAAATATCTTTTGAAGATGTCATCAAGGCATTTAATTTAATTGGTTTTGAAGTAGAAGAAACAAAGGAAATAAGACATGTCGAAAACATTAAATATGGAAAAGTTTTAAAAATTTATAAAAATGAAAATTCTGATAATTTGACTGTCTGTGAAATTCAATTTAAAGATAAAATTAGAATTATTCAAACAACTGCTAAAAATGTTGAAATTAATAAATATGTAATGGCTTTTATTCCAGGTTCAAAATTAGCAAATAATTTAATAGAGTCAAAACTTTTAAAAGGAATTATAAGTGAAGGAATGTTAGTGGGTTTTGATGAAATGTTGGGATTTGAAATAAAATTAGTTCCAAAAGAGCTTTCTAAAAATGTAATTGTTTTAGATGAGGCAAATTTAAATGAAGATCCAATAGCAAATTTAGAATTACACGATTATTTAATTGATCTTGCAATTTTACCTAATCGTTCTGATGCAATTTCATATTTAGTAATGGCAAAGGAATTGGCAGCTTTTTTTGGAACAAAAATTGATAATGATTTAATTTGTTTAAAAAATTTAAGAGTTTCAAAAATAAATTCAAATTTAGAAGGAATTTTTGTAAAATCAAAGACACTAGAACTGAAACTATATGATAAATATCTTTTATTAAAATCTCATTTGAAATTAACAAACACTTATAAAGACTTAGAAAATTTAATTTTAATTCACACAGGAATGCCAATTCATTTCTTGAATTTAAAATCATTAGAAAAAGTAAACATTGTTTCGAAAAGCTCTTCATTAGAAATTGCTAATAGGACTTTAAAAATTGACAATAATTTAGTAATTGAAAAATCAAGGGAAATTATTGCAATACCTTATCTTGAAACTCAAAAAGAATTTGAAATTAAAGATTCTCAAAAAGAATTTTTTATATTTATGAATATTTTAAGCCCTAAAGAAGTTAGAAAAACAATAAAAACTCTAAAACTTGAAAGCTCTCAAATTAAACAAGCAACTAAAACAATTTCCCATGGAATGCAATTAAATGCAATTCAATATATGCAAAGTCTTTTTGAAGAAATTGAGATTGTAAATATAAATTTAAATCTTAAGCCAAAAGAAATCTTATTTGATCACACTTTTATTAATAGAATTGCTGGATTTGAAATTGTAAAGGAACAAAAATTTATAAATGCAAAAAAATCTTTAGAAATTTTAGGTTTTAAATTTTTTGAAGACAAAATTTTAGTCCCTGCTTATAGACATGATTATACAGGCCCTTATGATGTGATAGAAGAATTATTTCGTTTTTATGGCTATGATAATTTTCCGATTTTGCAACCTGAAATCAAACCTTTTAAAATACAAAAAAAATATGATTTTAAATTTTCTTTAGCTTCAAAAAATTACAATGAAATAAAAACTTATTCTTTAGTTGCTAAAGAAGATAATAATTTTGATCCTTTTAATTTTAAAACTGAAATATTAATGAAAACTTTTCCTTCAGAAAAAAGAAGAATAATTAGAAATTCACAAGCATTTTCTTTATTGGAAATTGCAGAATATAATATAAAAAGAAAATTAGAAAAAATTAATTTTTTTGATTTTGGGATGATTAACGAAGGAAAAAGGGCTTTAATTTTTGCTTCCAATGAAAAATCTTTTAATGAAATAAAAAAAGATTTGTTTTCATTATTTAGTTACAAATTTGAATTAAGAAAAACTAAAAACAATTATTTGCACCCAAATGCTAGTGCTCATATTTTTTATGAGAATAAATTAATTGGTTGAATGGGAAAAATTAATCCAAGTCTTAAAATTTCAGATTTAATTTTTGTTGAGATTTTATTAGATGAATTTAACATTAGTAAAAATCAATTTAAAGAATATAATTTTGATCCATTAAAATTTAGAGATATAACTTTTTCAATTGAAAAAAATCAAAGTATTGATACTTATTTAAAAGAATTAAAAAAAATAAAAAATATTTTTGAAGTCCAAATAATAGACAAATTTGAAAAAAATGAAAAGTTAAATATAACAGTAAGAATTTTACTTGAAGATGATGCTATTAAAAATTTAGACGAAGCAATTTTAAAAAATTCTTGAAATTAATTTAAATTCTTCCTTTTTTAAGTTATTTGTAAATGAGGTAAGAAAATATGGAAAAAGAAATAAAAAACATCCTAATGGAAATTGAAAAAAAATTTGGTAAAGAATCGATTATGCTTTTAGGATCAAAGCAAGATTTGAATGTGGAAATTTTTTCTACAGGATCACTAGCTATTGATCATGCTTTAGGGATAAATGGATTTCCAAAAGGAAGAATTATTGAAATATATGGTCCAGAATCTTCTGGTAAAACAACAATTGCTTTGCATGCAATTGCTGAAATTCAAAAAAGTGGTGGTGTAGCTGCTTTTATTGATGCTGAACATTCTATAGATCCAAATTATGCTAAAAATTTAGGAGTGAACATTGATAATTTAATTCTATCGCAACCAGATTCTGGCGAGCAAGCTCTAGAAATTGTGGATATTCTTGCAAAAAGTAGTTCGATTGATTTAATAGTAGTAGATTCTGTTGCTGCACTTGTTCCTGAAGTAGAATTGAATGGAGAAATGAAAGACCAAGTAATGGGTGCCCAAGCTAGATTAATGTCAAAAGCTCTTAGAAAAATTACAGGATCTTTAAATAAATCGAAAACAACAGTTATTTTTATTAATCAAATTAGAGAAAAAATTGGAACTTTTTTTGGTAATCCCGAAACAACTCCTGGGGGTAGAGCTTTAAAATTTTATTCTTCAATTAGATTAGATGTAAGAAAAGTTAGTTCTGTTTCTACAGGTGAGGTTATAAGCGGAAATAATATTAAAATAAAAGTTGTAAAAAATAAATTATCAGCACCATTTAAAGAAGCTTTTACTGAAATTGTTTTTTCAAAAGGAATAAGTAAAATAAGTGAGGCTGTAGAATTTGCTGAAAATTTAAAAATTATTACAAGAAAAGGTGCTTGATTTTATTACAACGATCAAAATATTGCTCAAGGAAAATCTAATTTGAAAGATTTGCTTGAAAAAAATGAAGCACTTTATAGTGAAATTTTAACCAAAGTAATTAGTGCTTTGTCAAAGGAAAATGTTAATTCAATTTTATAAAATAATTTCAAGATCAAAATTATAAGTTAAAATATAAAACATGAATAAACATAGTGAATTAACAATCTTATTTATTGGGGATGTTTTTGGAGAACCCGGAATTAGATCTGTTAGAGATTTTTTACCTTTGTTAAAGAAAAAATATAACTATGATTTTGTAATTGCTCAATGTGAAAATGTATCAGGAAGAAAAGGAATAAGACATAACGACTATTTAAAACTCAAAAAATTGGGAGTAAATGCCTTTACTTTTGGGAATCATGTTTGAGCAAAAGAAGAAATATTTAATTTTATTGACAATGAGGATATGATAAGACCATTGAATATTGAAAATCATTATCCTGGAAAAGGAAGCAGAGTCTTTCGAGTTAAAAATTTTAAATTAAGAGTTACTTCTTTAATGGGACTTACTTTTAATAAATTGTTATCTCCCTGAAAAGAAGAATATGCAAATAATTTTTTTGATGCAATCGATCCTTTTTTAGAAAATCCCACAGATGATTTTCACTTTATAGATTTTCATGCAGAAACTACAAGTGAAAAGAACGTATTGGGATTATATTTAGATGGAAAAGTCTCTGCAGTAGTTGGAACTCATACTCATGTACAAACAAATGATGCTAGAATTTTGCCAAAAGGAACTTGCTATATTTCTGATGCAGGAATGACAGGTCCAAAAAATGCAGCAATCGGAGCAAATTTTGAAGAAGTATATAATAAAATGAGATTCAATTCTTCTGACAAATTTAAAGTTTCAAAAAATAATAGTAGTTTTAATGGAGTGATTGTAAAACTAAATAGAAACATGAAAAATGAAATTATTATTGTAAATGAATAGATGTTTATAGATATTTTTGCTATCAAAGCAAAAATATCTATTTTTTTTTCTAAAGACTAAAATATATGATATAAATATAGAGCAAAAATTTTATAACTTTTGGTTTTTAAGGACTTTTATATTGTCAAAAATATTGAAAATAAAAAATCAAAAAAATTTTTAAAAAATAAAATTTTTGTGTGTATACTAAATTAGTACCTGAATTTTAAAATTAAGAGTACATTTAGACAAACAAACATTGATCTTTGAAAACTGGATATAAATCACACAAAACAATTCCTTTAATTTGGAATAACGTTAATTTTTTTGAGAGTTTGATCCTGGCTCAGGATGAACGCTGGCTGTGTGCCTAATACATGCATGTCGAACGAAGAACTTGTTCTTAGTGGCGAATGGGTGAGTAACACGTATCTAACCTACCTTTTGGATGGGGATAACTGTTGGAAACAACAGCTAATACCGAATAACTATTTTAGTCGCATGACTTTAATATAAAAGGAGCGTTTGCTCCACCAAAAAATGGGGATGCGGAATATTAGTTAGTTGGCAGGGTAAAGGCCTACCAAGACGATGATATTTAGCCGGGCTGAGAAGCCGAACGGCCACACTGGGACTGAGATACGGCCCAGACTCCTACGGGAGGCAGCAGTAGGGAATCTTCCACAATGAGCGAAAGCTTGATGGAGCGACACAGCGTGAAGGATGAAGGTCTTCGGATTGTAAACTTCTGTTATAAGGGAAGAAAACCCTAGAGAGGAAATGCTCTAGATTTGACGGTACCTTATCAGAAAGCGACGGCTAACTATGTGCCAGCAGCCGCGGTAATACATAGGTCGCAAGCGTTATCCGGAATTATTGGGCGTAAAGCGTTCGTAGGCGGTTTATTAAGTCTGGAGTTAAATACTGGTGCTCAACACCAGCCCGCTTTGGATACTGGTAAACTAGAGTTATGTAGAGGTAAGCGGAATTCCATGTGAAGTGGTGGAATACGTAGATATATGGAAGAACACCAATGGCGAAGGCAGCTTACTGGACATATACTGACGCTCAGGAACGAAAGCGTGGGGAGCAAACAGGATTAGATACCCTGGTAGTCCACGCCGTAAACGTTGATCATTAGTTGGTGGGGAACTCACCGACACAGCTAACGCATTAAATGATCCGCCTGAGTAGTATGCTCGCAAGAGTGAAACTTAAAGGAATTGGCGGGGACCCGCACAAGCGGTGGAGCATGTGGTTTAATTTGAAGATACGCGTAGAACCTTACCCACTCTTGACATTTTTTGCAAAGGTATGGAGACATACTGGAGGTTAACAGAATAACAGATGGTGCATGGTTGTCGTCAGCTCGTGTCGTGAGATGTTTGGTTAAGTCCAGCAACGAGCGCAACCCTTGTCTTTAGTTACTAACATTAAGTTGAGGACTCTAGAGAGACTGCCTGGGTAACCAGGAGGAAGGTGAGGACGACGTCAAATCATCATGCCTCTTACGAGTGGGGCAACACACGTGCTACAATGGCTAATACAAAGTGAAGCAAAATGGTGACATTAAGCAAACCACAAAAAATTAGTCTCAGTTCGGATCGAAGTCTGAAACTCGACTTCGTGAAGTCGGAATCGCTAGTAATCATGAATCAGCTACGTCATGGTGAATACGTTCTCGGGTCTTGCACACACCGCCCGTCACACCATGGGAGCTAGTAATGCCCGAAGCCGGATAGTTAACTTCGGAGGCTACTGTCTAAGGCAGGACTGGTAACTGGGGTGAAGTCGTAACAAGGTATCCCTACGAGAACGTGGGGATGGATCACCTCCTTTCTACGGAGTGCATAGATCTATCTTTATTGATAGAAATGACAAAATATTTTTCACAATATTTAAAATACAAAAGATTTATATCCAGTTTTGAGAGATCAAGAAAAAAATAATCTCTCAGATTAGTTCTTTGAAAACTGAATAGCAATTAAAATTTGAATTATCAATATTCAAGAAGTTTACATAACGTCCATTTTAAATAGGTTTAAAATGGAATAAAAGTAACTGATCCAATTAAAAATAAGATACCTTAGAAATACAAATTAAGAAGAACAATTAGGTCTCAAAAAAACATAAAACAAGAAGTTATTAAATAAGTAAGAGTTTGTGGTGGATGCCTTGGGTCTGGAAGACGAAGAAGGACGTGATTACCTGCGATAAGCCTCGAGGAGCTGGATATAAGCTATGAATCGGGGATGTCCGAATGGGGAAACCCAACTAGAGTAATGTCTAGTTACTATATTCTGAATACATAGGAATATTAGAGTTATACGTTGCGAAGTGAAACATCTTAGTAGCAATAGGAAAAGAAAATAAATTAAAATGATTCCGTAAGTAGCGGCGAGCGAACGCGGAAGAGCCCAAACCAACATTTGTTGGGGTTGTAGGACAATCTACATTTAGTTACAAAATTTATATATAGCAGAATGACTTGGGAAGGTCAAGCATAGAAGGTTATACTCCCGTATGCGAAATATATAAAACTAATGATTGTATCCTGAGTAGGGCGGGGCACGAGAAACCCTGTCTGAATCTGCCGGGACCACCCGGTAAGGCTAAATACTAACCAGACACCGATAGTGAACAAGTACCGTGAGGGAAAGGTGAAAAGAACCCCGGGAGGGGAGTGAAATAGATTCTGAAACCACTTACTTACAATTAGTCAGAGGCCGTTAATGGCTGATGGCGTACATCTTGCAGGATGGTCCGGCGAGTTATGTTAACATGCAAGGTTAAGCGGAAAAAAGCGGAGCCGAAGAGAAATCGAGTCTGAATAGGGCGATTAGTATGTTGGCATAGACCCGAAACCAGGTGATCTACCCATGAGCAGGTTGAAGCTTAGGTAAAACTAAGTGGAGGACCGAACCGAAGTACGCTGAAAAGTGCTCGGATGACTTGTGGGTAGCGGTGAAATTCCAATCGAACCTGGAGATAGCTGGTTCTCCTCGAAATAGCTTTAGGGCTAGCGTGTGATGTTAAATATTGGGGGTAGAGCACTAAATGTGGAATGGCGGCGCCTAGCCGTACTGACTATAATTAAACTCCGAATACCAGTATGTATTGTCATGCAGTCGGAATATGGGTGATAACGTCCATATTCGCGAGGGAAACAACCCAGATCGTCAGCTAAGGTCCCAAAATTGTGTTAAGTGAGAAAGGTTGTGAGATTTCACAGACAACTAGTATGTTGGCTTAGAAGCAGCCATCATTCAAAGAGTGCGTAATAGCTCACTAGTCAAGAGATCTTGCGCCAATAATTTAACGGGACTAAACACAATACCGAAGCTACGGGTGTGCTTTTGCACACGTTAGAGGAGCGTTCTAAGGGCAATGAAGGTAGACCGTAAGGACTGCTGGAGCGCTTAGAAGTGAGAATGCCGGAATGAGTAACGATTCAAGGTGAGAATCCTTGACGCCTATTGGGAAAGGTTTCCTGGGCAAGGTTCGTCCACCCAGGGTTAGTCGGGGCCTAAGGCAAGGCCGAAAGGCGTAGTCGATGGATAACAGGTTAATATTCCTGTACTTCCTTAGTAAGTGATGAAATGACGGAGAAGGATAATGCGGCCACTTATCGGATTGTGGTATAAATATCAAGAAGGCTATGGAGGAAAATCCCTATAGCATAACTTTAAGATATGACGTATAGTGAAAGCTTCGGCAAGTAACAATTGTATGATTTCATGCTTCCAAGAAAAGTTTCTAGCGTTATAAAACTATGGAACCCGTACCAAGAACGGACACACGTTCCCAAGATGAGTATTCTAAGGCGAGCGAGATAACCAATGTTAAGGAACTCTGCAAAATGACCCTGTAAGTTCGCGAGAAGGGGTACTTAGGTATGAATTTGTAAAAATTTGTATACTAAGTCGCAGTAAAATGTGAGGGGCAACTGTTTACCAAAAACACAGCTCTCTGCTAAGTTGCAAGATGATGTATAGAGGGTGACGCCTGCCCAGTGCCCGAAGGTTAAGTTAATCTGTTAGTCGCAAGATGAAGCAGTGATATGAAGCCCGGGTGAACGGCGGCCGTAACTATAACGGTCCTAAGGTAGCGAAATTCCTTGTCGGCTAATTACTGACGTGCACGAAAGGCGTAATGATCTCTCAGCTGTCTCAACATTGGACTCGGTGAAATTATGGTGGCAGTGAAAACGCTGTCTTCCCGCACCTAGACGAAAAGACCCCGTGGAGCTTTACTATAACTTCGTATTGAAATTTGGTTTAACATGTGTAGAATAGGTGGGAGACTTTGAAGTAGAGATGCTAGTTTCTATGGAGTCACCTTTGAAATACCACCCTTGTTAAATTGAATTTCTAACCTGCAGCCATTATCTGGCTGGGGGACAGTGCGTGGTGGGTAGTTTGACTGGGGCGGTCGCCTCCCAAAGAGTAACGGAGGCGTTCAAAGTTACACTCAGCATGGTCAGAAACCATGTGAAGAGCATAATGGTAAAAGTGTGATTGACTGCAAGACGTACATGTCGAGCAGGTACGAAAGTAGGACATAGTGATCCGGCGGTTCATCGTGGAATGGCCGTCGCTCAACGGATAAAAGTTACCCCGGGGATAACAGGCTAATCTTTCCCAAGAGATCACATCGACGGGAAGGTTTGGCACCTCGATGTCGGCTCGTCGCATCCTGGAGCTGAAGTAGGTTCCAAGGGTTTGGCTGTTCGCCAATTAAAGCGGCACGCGAGCTGGGTTCAGAACGTCGTGAGACAGTTCGGTCCCTATCTGGTGTGGGCGTTGGAATATTGATGAGAGCTGCTCTTAGTACGAGAGGACCGGAGTGGACATACCTCTAGTGTGCCAGTTGTTTCGCCAGAAGCATAGCTGGGTAGCTAAGTATGGAAAGGATAACCGCTGAAAGCATCTAAGTGGGAAGCCTCCTCAAAGATTAATATTCCCTTGAAATTCCTTAAAGACTATAAGGTTGATAGGTTGGGTGTGTAAGTGTAGTGATACATTTAGCTAACCAATACTAATAAATTGATAGGTTTAATAACTTTTTTCTAAGGTATTAAATTTATAACGTCCATAAATTGCTATTCAGTTTTGAAAGAAACTAATTTAAAAATTCACCAAGAGTGAATTTTTTTTAATAAATTTTAGTTTCGATTCATTGATTTATTGAAAATTTTTTAATTGAATTAATTATTTTGGTATGAGTGTCATTATTTGTTTCATGATAAATTATTCTAATTGAAGTTTTAAATAAAGGCACAAAAAATCACCCATATTGAATTTTATTTTCCTGAAAATTATTTATATTGAAATTATTAAAGTTTATAATACCTTTTAACTTCAAAATTTCCACTACATTAAAACTAAAAGTATTTTCCTGAATTGCAATTGATTTTCCAGTAAAAGAAATAGCTCATATCTTATTTTTTGAAAAAGCTCTCTCTTGAATTTTTGTAATCTTTTCCGGAATTGTTAATTCCTCAATTTCATTTTTTTCAAAAGCAGATTTCCCGATAAATTCTAAATTTGCTCCTAAGTAAACTTTTTTTATCCTTTTGTTAAAAAAAGCAAATTTTTCAATTCCAATGACTTTGATTTCATTAACATATGTTGGAATTGAAATCGTTGATTTTTCATAGGGAATATTGCTAGAATCAATAACATACCCATCATTTCCTTCTATTTGGAAATTCCTTTTAAATAAGAGATTTATTCTAACTCCATTTTCTAATAAAAAATTTGAAATAGTTTCTCTTGGAACTTGTAATGTAGTTATTTCAAACTTCATACTTTTCTTAATATTTTCTAGAATCAAGTCAGTTTCAATTTTATACTTATTATCATTTAGATCTCTTTCAAATTTTAAAATTTCAAATTTTAGGTTATTGTTTAAAACTAATTCGCTTTTGATGAAGTTAAATTTATCAATAAGATCTTCTTTTGTGAACTTATAAAAATTATAATTTGAGAAATTTAATAAATTTTGAGAATTAATTCAAATTCTTTGATGATAATCATTTAATATTTTAGAGTATATTTCTGAAATGGAAGCTATATTTTCTACAACTAGTTTCATTTCAAAGTCAATTTTTGCTAAATCAAAATAATCAAACTCAAAATCATAAGCTAAATTAATTCTAAATTCCACATTTTTATTTTCATTACCTTTAAAAATCATATTATTAAAATAAACTCGAATGTTTTTATGCATAGGAAAATCAATTTTTAATAATTTATTGAAAAACTCATTTCTATTTTCTCTAAATCATACTTCTTTTAAATCTTCAAAAGACATTTTTTTCAATTCATTACTATTAAAGATTATATTTTTCTTAAAATCATTTACTTTATTTTGAACATAAGTATTTATAGGAGTAATTTTGTATAGTACTATTTCTTTTTGAATTTTGCTTGATGTGTTTGTTTTGTTAAAAATAGAAACTAAAATTTTTGTATTATTTTCTCTTGAATTATAGATTTCATCTATAGTGAAATCTATAAATTCATCATTTCCTAAGTTATTCAATTTAATAATCTTTTTAAGTTTTGTCTGATTCTTTTTAATAAGATCCTTAATTTCCTCTATTGACAAAAGATTTTCATATTCTTTAACTAATTGAGCACTATTTATATGTGAAAAATATTTTTGGAAACTTTCATTATTATCACTTTTTATAGGTGAAAATTCAACTTTAAATAATTTACTAATTTCACTTTTTGAATCTTTCATTACAATTAAAGTATTTTCATCAGAATCATTGAAAATGGACACTTTTTTCAAATTATTAAAATCTTTTTCCAAATAGTTTAAATTCTCTTCAAAAGATCAAAAATCACTTAGAAATTGTTCTTTAGATAAAGATGTTTTAATGCTTTTTTGATTATCAAAAATATCTATAATATTGTTATTAAAAAATGAAATTTCTTTTTCCATAAAATTGTTTCTATTTGAATCATGAATGACTAAACTTATTTTGTAAATGTTTTTGGATATTTTTATTAATTTTTTTGTAAAGTAATTAATTCCTTTTTCTAATCCTGAAATATTTATATGCGAAGAATTAGCTTGATCAAGATTTGTTTGAAAAAAATTATTGTTTTTTATTTCAATGAATTTAATCTTATTGAAGATGTTTTCATAATTTTCTAATAACTGAATAGAATTATATTTTACATTTTTTAATTTTTTATATAAAATTTCTTTCTCGTTATTGTCACTTGTTTTTTTAATTTCGGCTACCAGTTTATTATTCTTTAAAAGAATTTTCGAAACACTATATTTATATTTGTTATTGTTTTGATTTATTTTAACCAATTCAGTTAAGGAGTTTAAATTCACATTATTCGAATCGTAAAAAAACTCCTTTTCAAAAAAGATTTCAAATTCTTCATTATTATCAAAAAAATATTCTGGACTCTTTTTTATTAAAAAATCTTTTTCAATACTTGATTTACTTTCGTTTTCATTTGAATTTAGTTTTGTAAATTTTAAAGTAACTTTACTTAATTCAATATCTTCTAAAAAAACTAATTTTTCTAAAACTATTTCGTATTTTTTATCAATTTCTTTTAAATCTATTTCGTTATTTATTCTTCTATTAGAAAGATTTTTAAGATTTTCAAAAGTAATATTTGGATTTTTGAAACTCAATTTTTTGATTTTATTAATTGCCTCGATTTCTTTTGGACTTAATTCAAAACTAGAATTACTAACAAAATTCTCTTTTATTTTTTGGTTTTTGTTGCTAATTAAAACAATAGGAATAATAGCAATAATTCCAGTTGCTAATACAGCACTCCCTAAAGATAAGAGAGTTTTTTTCTTTAATTTCTTTTTCTTCATTTTCCTACCTCAACTATTAAATAACTCTTTTTTTCAAAAAACTAAATTTGTTTAACAAAAAGTTTATAATAATTATGCATGGAACAGGGGTACTGCTGATGCGGTTGAGAAATACCCTTTAAACCTGTTAGTTAATACTATCGTAGGGAGTTTCTATTCAAAAAAGTTTCATGCAGAAATTAGGCTTCATGAAAACAAACTTAAATTTTGAAGAAGATAAATCATCTTCAAATAAATCTACAAAATTTTATGAAAAACCTGAAAAATTACTTTTTGAAAAGATTTTTCCAAATGTAAAAGAGATAGTTTATATTTCTTTTTTTCTGGCAATTCTTTTACTGGTTGCAGCTTTTGAATATCTTGTTCCTTCATTACCTTTCGGGGCAGGAATTGCTGATTTTCTTCAAATAAGTTTAATTTTTGGTGTATTAGTATTAGGATTTAAAATAGGTATTTTTGCTATTTTAATTTATTTATTAGTTTTTGCAACATCTTTACCTTTCATTTTTGCTTCCGGTGTAATTATTTTTCCTGGTGAAATTGATAAAGCAATAGGAATTTATTTTCTTGATTATTTTATTCCTTTAATTTCAATTGCTTTTTTAGGTATTTTTTACAAAACAAAAATTTGAATTAAAATTACCATAGGATTTTGTGCATTGATTTTAACTTGAATGTCACATGCTATTTCAGGCTATGTTTTTTTCTCTGTTTTTACGCCAACATCTTTTCCTGGTGGAGTTCATGCATATATTTGGTTATTCAATCTTGTAGGTTTGTCAACATTATTTTTACTTTTAGTTCCACTGGTTTTTGCTTCACATAAACTACAACCAATTATTTTGAGAAAACTTTCTTTATTAAAAACATGAAATAATTAGTTTTTTATTTTAGTGTTATAATTTTTTAACTTACAAAACTTTATATACATTTAAGGAAAAAATATGATTAGATTTTTTAGCTTTTTAAGAGGGAAACAATTAGTCGGTGTTTTAATTGGAATCTTTTTTGTTCTATTACAAACAGCAGCTGGTTTTGTTTTACCTTTTTTACTAGAATTTATATTGAATGATTTTGGGAAGATTCAACTTGCATTGGCAAATCCAACATTAGCTATAGGAATAGATGTAAATCATTTAAATTCAATGATAGCTTTAAATATTGGTCTTTCCATTTTAGCAACAATTATTTCTTTTATTTTTGGAGCTCTTTCTACAATTTTAGTAATTAGATCTTTAACTACTTTTATTGCTCAAATGAGATCTAGAATGTTTAAAAAAATTCAAGACATGTCACAACAAGATATTGATAAATTCACAACTTCTTCTTTAATTACAAGAATTACTAATGACACAATTGTTGTAGGAGAAGCTTTATCTTTTGCTGCAAGATTTTTATCAAGAGGGACTTTTATGTTTATAGGCGGATTAGTTTCATCTTTAATTATTAGTCCAGAATTATCTTTAGTTTATTTAATTACAATCCCATTAATTTTAATCATTTCTTCTAGCATTATTTTAAGAACAAAATCTTGATTTAAAAGATTGCAACCTGATCTTGACAATGTTAATAAAGCAATGAGGGAAAATATTTTAGGAGTAAGAGTTGTAAAAAGTTTTGTCTTACATAAAAAACAAGAAATTGATTTTGGTAAAAAAAATTATGAATTAACAAATACTTCAACAAAAGCTTATAGTGCTTTAGGATTAATTTCTCCAATTGCAACTTTAATTTTTCAACTTACAACTTTAGCAGTTATTTGAATGGGCGGTTCTCCATTATTAAGTGGAAATATTGAAGTATTAAGCAGTCTATTACCATTTATTCAAGTGTTACAACAAGTTTTATTTGGTTTATTAATTTCAATTGCTGTTTTTGCTCAATTAGGAAGAGGAATACCTTCAATTTTAAGAATAAATGATGTTACTTTTCAAACTTCAACTATTTCTTACGGAAATGTTTCAGAATCTTTGAAACAAGGAACGATTGAATTTAGAAATGTAAATTTTGCTTATTCTCAAAAAGCTGCTAATGTTCTAGAAAATATAAATTTTAAAATTCATCCAAATGAAAAAATAGGATTTGTAGGTAAAACAGGAAGCGGAAAAAGTACTTTAGTTAATCTTTTTACAAGGTCTTATGATGTAACAAATGGAGAAATTCTTTTAAATAATATAAACATTAAAGAATTTACAAGAGAATCATTAAATGAAAATATTTCAATTGCAACTCAAAAACCATCTATTTTTTCTGGCACAATTAAGTCAAATATTGCTTTTGGTTTAAATGATTTAAATAATGAAGAAGAAGTTGTGAAAGCAGCAAAAATTGCTTCAGCTTGAGAATTTATTCAAAAACAAGAAAAAATCTTAGAAGCAAGAGTTGAACAAAGAGGGAATAATTTTAGTGGTGGTCAAAAACAAAGAATGGCACTTGCTAGAACTTTTGCAAAAAAGGCTAATTTATTTGTTTTAGATGAGTCAACCTCTGCTTTAGATAATTTTACCGAAAAAGAAATTCAGGAAAATATAGCTAAAAACTTTGATGCAGCAATTATTATTATTTCTCAAAAAATTAATTCTGTTAAAGATTCAGACCGAATTTTTGTCTTAGATGATGGAAAAATCGTTTCTAGCGGGACACACTTCGAATTATTAAAAAACAGCAAATTCTATTATGAAACAGCAGTTTTCCAACTAGGTCAACAAGAAGTTGATGAAACACTACAAACGAAAGGAGTGCTATAATATGACTTCAAAAGAATTAAAAAAACAAAAAATTAAAAATAAAGAAGAATTAACTTTAATGCAAAGTTTAGCTATTTTATTTAAATACATTGCTTTTTATAAAACTAAATTTATAATTGTTATTGTTTTAAGTGTTTTATTTGCTCTAATTAATGTAGGTGCAATTGTTGGAATTTATTTTGTTTTCAAAGTAATTGGTGAATCATTAAAATTACCAGGATCTTCGGTTGATTTTGCTTTAGTTTCGCTTTATTTAGGAATTTTGTTAATTGCTTATTTAATTAGTTTAGTATTTTCAACTATACAAACCGTTTTTATGGTTAAAATTGCTCAACAAGTTGGAAATGCTATTAGAAGTGATTTATTTAAAAGAATTCAAGTATTGAAACTATCTTATTTTGATCAAAACTCTTCAGGTGATATTATGTCTAGATTAACAAATGATACAAACAATGTTACTGTAGCTTTAAGTCAAAACTTTACTCAATTTATTACAATTACTTTACAAATTAGTTCAATGTTAATAGCAATGTTTGTCTTTAGTCCTTATATTGCTTTAGTTGTGTTTGGGCTTTCACCTTTAATGCTAGGAGCAGTATTTATTGCTGTTAAAAAATCACAGCCTTATTTTAATGAAAATCAACAAAGAGTTGGAGAATTAAACGGATTTGCTGAAGAAATGATCTCAGCTCATCGTGTAACAAATACTTTTAATAAAAAATCTTACTTACAAGCAAGTTTCGATACTTTGAACAATAAAATCATTAAAGCAAATGCTACTTCTCAAATTATTTCAGGACTAACAGGTCCATGGAACTTATTTATGGCTTCATTCTTGCAAATTTTGGCCTATGCTTTAGCAATTATCTTTGCTTTAAACAACATTGAATTTGGTGGTGCAGTTTCCACTTTAAACCCAAATGGAGCAACTAATCCTGGCGAAACAATTTCTTTGATCGGAATTTTCATTTTATTTTTAAATAATTTTACAAATCCAATTTTTCAATTATTTCAATTATTAAATATTATTCAAGGAGCAATTTCAGGAACAAAAAGATTTCATGAAGTTTTAGTTAAACCAAGTGAACATCTAGAAGAAGAAAATATTATAGTAAAAAACATTAAAGGAAAAATTGAAGTTAAAAACTTAAATTTTTCTTATGATGGTAAAACCCCTGTTTTAAAAAATATTAATTTTATAGCAAATCCAGGGGAAACAATTGCTATTGTTGGTCCAACAGGAAGTGGAAAGACAACTTTTATTAACTTATTAACAAAATTTTATAATGTTGAAGATGGAGATATTTTAATTGATAATCAATCAATTAAACAAATCACAAAATCTTCATTAAGAGAAAATGTTAGTGTTGTGCTTCAAGATACATTCTTATTTGAAGATACTGTTGCTAATAATATTAAATTAAGTAAACCAAATGCAACTATGGAAGAAATTATTAATTCTGCTAAAGTAGCAAATGCAGACCACTTCATTAGAAGCTTAGAACATGGTTATGACACAATGCTTAAACCTGAGGCTGAAGATTTAAGTTTAGGTCAAAAACAACTATTAGCAATTGCTAGAGCTGTTTTAAGAGATGCAAATATTTTAATTTTAGATGAGGCAACTTCGAGTATTGATACAAAAACTGAAAAAGATATTCAAGATGCTATGTTAAAACTAATGGAAAATAAAACTTCATTTGTAATTGCTCACCGTTTAAGTACAATTAAAAATGCTGATCAAATTTTAGTGTTAAGAAATGGCGAAATTATTGAACATGGAAACCATCTTAAATTACTAGAAGATAAAGGATTTTATTACAAAATGTATACTTCAGCCCGTTCAATGGAAGAATTTGAATAGAATTATTAATTTAAAGATATTTATTTTTAAAATATTTCAAAGTCTTAATTTTTATGACATGTTTAATGTGTTAAAATGTAAAAGTGAGTTTTCAAATAAATTTACTTCAAAATAAATAATCTTAGGAGAATATCAAAATAGTTATGAAATATAAAAAAATGTTTTTAGGATTAGGATCAGCAACTATGATCGCAATCCCGATGTCAGCTGTTGTAGCTTGTGGAGCGACTACAACAACTACAACACCAACAACAGATCAAGTTTTAGATACAATAGAAATGATCGGAGAAGCTATTGCAAAATCTAGTATAAGTGATAGATTTATTGCTACTGCTGCAGGAAAAGAATTATTACCTACACAGGTTACAGCAAGTAATGTAAACACTATTGCTGAATTACCAAAAAATATTATACTTCCAAATAATAAAGGTAATATTGTTTTTTCTTTTGGTTTAATAACTCCAGGACAAATAGAACATGCTAAATGATTTGATCCATCTTTTACACAAACAGATATAGCAAATGATACAAATGGAACTTTAACAATTAATCTTTATGCAACATACCAAGGAATTTCTACTAGACTTCCTATTTTCATTTCTGAATTGAAAAAAACACCAGTACCACCAGTAGTACCACCAACTACTTCATCAACACCTGGTACAAGCAATTAAATAATTAGTAATTTTCAAAAATTTCGTTAGCAAGATAATTTGTGCTTCATTACTAAATTTTTTAAAAAATATACTTTAAATTATTCAATTGTAGACTTTAAACAATTCTTTGTTTGATGTTTACTTTATTATTTATATTTAAATAATGATAAAATTAAATTAATGGGGGTGTAATGGATTTGACATGCATAAGGTTTATTAGACTGCAGTACTATGGTAGAGTATAAGACCACTAGGCTTTTTCAAACGGAAAAGAAAAACAATTAGAAGTTTCTCCTTTATTAATGAGTTCTTCACAATCAAATCTAGTTTTTGCTTAATTAAAAATTAGTCGCTTCTAAGTGGTGTTGCTACATTTATAAGTGTTGTTTAGCAAATATAGTTTTATGATCTAATTAAATAAGACCGAATAAAAAATTAGTTAATATAAATGTTTTTAGTTAAGTTTCGATTTTATATTAATATCAAAATTTAGCTAAACTGTAGATGTCTCTTAAATTTTATGTGTGGACCCGGGTTCAACTCCCGGCATCTCCACCATTTTTTTATGTCTTTTCAAGATTTTTTATTTTCTTATTAAATTAGCCAAGAAATATAAATTGAATAATTTATTTATGAGCATTAATATATTTTCAAAATGAAAAATAAATATGAAAACAAACAAAATAGTTTAATATTAATTTTTAATATTTTCTATATTAAGGATCTTTACCATAAAATTTATACTTTTTTTGCTAATTGTGCAAAATAAAATATTTTAATATATAATGAAAAAATATAAAAAAATAGGAGATTTTAAAATTATATTGAAAATCAAAAAAATAATATTAGGAATTGGTTCGGCTTCTATAGTTGCAATTCCAATGGCAACTGTTGTTGCTTGTGGATTAACACAAGAACAAATCACTGAAAGACAAGCACTTATTAGAATTACCCTTGCTACAAATCCACAACTATCTAGTTTAGAAAAACAAGGTAATTTTGCAAATACATTGCCTTCTCAAGTAACAAGTGCTAATCTTGCTACATTTGTAAAAACACCTGGTGTTTTTACACTTCCAGAAAATAAAGGGACACTTACTTTTTCTCTTAAACTTTTAGAAAAAGCAAATTTAGATGCAATGTTATTAACAAATCCAAATTTTAAAGCAGCAGATGATTCAACAGGTATTTTAGTTGTAAGTTTATTAGTTACATATGATGGTGTCACTGTTCCTGTTCCAACTATTGTTTCAGGATTTAAGATGGCTCAAGTTTAAAAAATAAATCTTTAATAAAAAATCAATCAAAATGCGAATTTAATCAACTTTTTTGTTGATTTTTTTATAGCTAGAATCTATTATTTTTTAGTAAAATTTTTTAAGTATTTTAGAGATATTATAATAGTGTATTTTGAAAAATTCTTTTGAATTAGATTGAATAAAAAAATAAATTAATTATTAGCAATTCTATAAAATCTTTTTTTAATTCATATTAATTAAAAAAAGATTAGAACAAAATTGTAAGACAGCTATTATAATAAAAAGCAGTTTGAGTTGCTAATTTATTTATTAAAGTTTTTCCATAAGAATTTTTATTTGCTTTTGATTATTAAAAATAATAAAAAGCAAAACACAATAATTTAATAGCAGATAAGCAATATTTTAAATCCAAACTAATTAAAAAAAGCAATACAAGATTGCTTTTTTTAATTATCAAAATTGAGTTTTAGAAATACAGATAAATTAAAAAAATAAAACCGAAATCATTAAATGCTTTATACAGAATTCAAATCTTTATATTTAAGAAAATTTAATTACATTTAAATTAAAATAGATTTAAAAAATTATTTTTCAATTATTACATCTTCATGTTTTTAGGTGTTCTTGGGAATGGAATTGTATCTCTAATGTTTTCTGTACCTGTAATGTACATAATCAATCTTTCAAAACCTAAACCAAAACCTGCACTTGAAGCCTGACCAAATCTTCTTAAGTCTAAATATCATTGTAAATCTTCTTGATTTATTTTTAGATCTTTTACTCTTTGAACTAATTTTTCATATCTTGTTTCACGTTTAGAACCACCAATTACTTCACCAATACCTGGTACAAGTAAATCATAAGCAGCAACAGTTTCATTATCTTCATTTTGGAACATATAAAATGCTTTAAAACTTTTCGGATAATTAATAACAGCTACTGGACCTTGAATGTGTTTTTCAGCAAGATATTTTTCATGTTCAGTTGCTAAATCTTTTCCAAAGAAAATATTTTTATCTTCAAATCTATCCTTAACTTTTTCTAAAATTTTAATTGCTTCACGATATTCTAAAATGCTTAATTTATTATTTAAAAATAAGTTTAAATTTTTTAATAAACCAGGTTTATTTTTTTCAAAAAACTCAAATTCATGTGGATGAGCTTCAACTGTTCTTTTAATTACTTGTCTTAACATATCATCTGACATTTTAATAAGATCTTTTAAATCAAAAAATGCTACTTCCGGCTCCATCATTCAAAATTCAGCTGCATGTTTAGTTGTATTAGAATTTTCAGCTCTAAAAGTAGGGGCAAAAGTATAAACTTTACTAAAACCTAAAGCATAGGCTTCAGCATGCAATTGTCCAGTAACTCCTAATGTTGCTTTTTTATTAAAGAAAAAATCTTTAGATTCATCATCAACAACAAAAGATTCGCCAGCACCTTCACCATCATTACCTGTAATTATAGGTGAAGATACTCATAAATATCCTCTTTCATTGTAAAATTTATGAATTTCTAAAGCAAGTGTTGATCTAATTAACATAATTGCTCTAAGTGTAGTTGTACGGTGTCTTAAATGTGGAATTTCTCTCAATGCTTCTAAAGAAGTTTCTTTCTTTTGAATTGGAAAGTCTTCATCTGTATTTTTTAATAAAATAAATTTATCAGCATTTAATTCAATTTCTTGAGCCATACCTGGAGTATATTTTAAAACACCTTTAACATGAATTGCAGCACCAAGTCTAATTTTATCAACTTCCAAAAAACTCATTATTTCTTTTTTAATTACTACTTGTAAATTTTTAATTGTAGAACCATCATTAATTTCAACAAATCTAATATTAGTATTTCCACGATTGGAAGCAACTCACGCTTTAATTTCAAATTCTTTTTGATCATATTTTTTTGCATTTATTAGCAAGTGTTTAATACTTGTCATTTAATACCCCCTTATAGATAATTATTTTAAGCATTACTTAATGAAACGAATCAAGCAAATCTTTACTCATAAATTATTCTATCAAAATTTCAATTGAATTTAATTTAATAAATTTTTTGTTGTTTCATCAATATCATTAAATTTTAATTCCTCTATAAAATTCTGGGCTTTGTATCTTCATACATCAAATGCTACATATTTCAATATGTTTGCAGCATATTCTCTTACTTCTAGTGGAAACAAACCCTCTTTTTCACTTAATATAATGTAAGAAAAAAGAGCGAAATTATCATATAAATCGAATATTTTAACATTATCTCTTTTTGAAACTATTTCACATAGTTTCTTATATTTCATTTCAACTCCTTTAATTATTTTTAAAGCATTATTTTCACTTAAATTCATAAACTTTAAAAGACTACTATTAACTAATTTAATATCAATAAGATACTCTTTATTGAGTAAATATTTTGAAATTTCTTCCGTGGATAAAAAATCGATAAAAAATTTAACATTATCATCAAATTCTGAATTTTTAATTTTTTCCAAAGCAATTTCTTTAATTTTTTTATATTTTGAAAGGTCTTGAGAATCTTTAAAAGAATAAAGCATCGCTGTTGAGTCAGAAAATCTTTTATCTGGTTCGTTTATAGTAGATTTTTCTACTAAATTTTTCAAAATGTGTTCGTTTTCCTGAGGCGATTTATTAAAAATAAAATTTATTATTTTACCTAAAGAAAAAACATCACTTTTAGCAGTTCCATCACCTAAAGATTTTAATTGTTCAGGAGCACAATAATACATTTGTCCTAAATCTTTTGTACTATTTGTTTTGTGCGAATGATTTTTTAATAAATCAATATTTTTACCTAAGCCAAAATCTGCAATTTTAATATTCTCATTATTTATAAAAATATTTGAAGGACTTAAATCTCTATGAATATATTTTCTCTTATGAACTTCTGAAACTATATTCAAAATTTTTTCAACATATTTTAATTTAATTTCTTCAGAAAAATTATTATTTTCAACATGTTCATAAAGGGTAATTCCTCCAAATTCCATTGTATAGCTATTATCAGATGAGGAAAAATCAAAAACTTTAATAATTCCATCTATATTTTGAATATCTTTCATTATCTCAAATTCTCTTTTAAATCTACTTACAATTTTATTATCTAATCAAAATTCTTTTTTTAATTTTTTTAAAATTCTTCCAGAAGAGTTAACTTTAAAAATTTCAGCAAACCCTCCTGAACCTAAAGTAACTAATTCATCATTTTTATGCTCTAAATAAAATTTATTATTTTTTTTAACAATTAAATAAAAATCTTTTTTAAAAATATTGTTCAATTTAATAAGAATTTTTTTTGATTTTTCAAATGCTTCAGTATCAGATATTTCAAATGCTTTTTCTTCTTTTTGTATATATTCAACACTAAGAATAACATCAAAAAATTCATTAATTTTATCTTTTTCAATTAACCATTTTAATTTATCATTAACATAATTTTTCCTAGATATTGCTGTATAAAAATTTATAGAGTCGTTCATATTGAAATAATGATTGAAAAATTCAAATAATTTTGAGAGAGTTTTATATTCAAAAAATTCATTTTTATCACCACAAAAAATTGATGAAATTTCGTATGTAGCATCGTTAGAAATTTTTTTTATCATAATTTATTTTCCCTTATTGTTTGATAATATTATCTTTTAACTTTTATATTTAATGTTTTACATACTAATTTTGTTGAAATAATAAATATTTTGTTTTTACTTTTTATTAAATATAATGATAAAACATTTTTGCTCATTTCATAAATTTTAAAATAGTATTTCTTAAATAATAAGCACTTTATCGGAATATAAAAATATTGCCTAAAGCAATATTTAATTAACTATTCAATTTTCTTGAAAGGAGTTTTATTAAGCTTGCATAAATAATTCCACTTATAGAAAAAATTATTAATAGTGAAAGAAATCCAAATAAAAGTCTTCATCTTCTAGCTCATTTTAAATCTCAACGAGTTATAAAGATTTTTATAACAATAATAATTCATTGAATAAAAAAGATTATAAAAAAGATTATTCCTAAAATTGCAAATATTGATCCAGAAATAATTCCAGAAATATTATTTGTTATTAAAGTTAATAAAGCATTTACATCAGGAATATTAGGAATATTAAGATTACCTGTAGTAGCACCACTAATAATAGCTGGCATATTTCCAATAAAATCAAATAAATTCCTTATTCCTGTATTTATTCCTGAATTAAAAATTACTAATAAATTTTGAGAAGCTAAAATTGAAAATACAATTGTTAAAATAGCAAAAATTGTACTTATAATTGAAATTCTTAAAAGTTTAGTTGATTTTCTTCTATCATTATAACTTATAACATTATTTATAGGATGTGAATTGCTTGAATTTACTTGTGTGTGATTTACCATATATTCCTTTTACATTATATTTTAATAAATATATCATATTTTGATTATATTTTAATAAATATATCATATTTGGGTATTTTTAAAATATGAGTATACAATAAGTAAAATTCATTTTCTGGTTTAAAATGAAAATTTATATACAACATGTATATAAATTTTAAAAATATAAAGTTAAATAAATTTAATTAAATTAAAATTTATTTTTTATTAGGATTTTTTTGGTTTGATTTGTTGTCAATTTTATTTTTATAATCTGTATTATTTTTATCTGGAGTTGTTTTATTTGAGTTATTAACATTACTCTTTTGGTTATTTTTTGAATTCATATTTACCTCCCTTTATATAAATTATATTCTTAAATTACTTTTGATTTTAATAATCATTATGCAATTTATTAATTCAATTAGATTTTGTTTTATTTTTGTCTATATTTTTTATCTAATGATTCACCTTCTATGTTTTTTCAAACCTCTCATCCATTTTTACTTTTTAAAGAAATAACACCTGCTGCAACACTAGGAGAATTGAAAGGATAATCTTTAATAAAAATAAGATTTTCATTGTTTTTTTGAATAACACCTTCATTAATTAATTTATTCCTAAATTTTAAATATTGAATGTAATTATCCTTGACATTTTCTTCATTTGAAACAATTGAATTTTTCAGAACAATCAATTTGTCATTTTCAAATATTGCCTCACCGCTAAAATTATTGTTTTTTTCCTTAAAATAAAATTTATTTTCTTCGTTTATTTCAAATTCTTCAACATTAGGCACAAATAAATCAAATCCAAGTGTTTTTAATAAAGTTTTAATAGTTGAAAAATACAAATAACATTCATTTTCTTTAGACTCTGAAATCGAAAAATTATTTCCATCTTTTACATTTTCTAATTTGTAATTTTTCACTTTTTTTGCTTCTTGTATCATTAATTTTTCTAGAAAATTAAGGTGAGCTTGGTCAAAAGAATCTGAAGAATTTTGAATTACATATACACCATCTCAAAACTCCTTTTCTTTTTTGTGTAAATTTAATCTTTGAAAAAAGTCTTCAGTTTGCCCAATATAAGCTAAATCACTCCCATCATCATCTTTTCCTACCAATATATAACACCCCTGAATTTTACTAATTCTCTTTTTTTGATTTTCTATTTCCGATTTTGAAATATATATTATTTTAATAGATTCATTTGTAATTATTGCTTGAGAAACTTCTTTGGAATCTCCTGTTGGTAGAAAAATTTCAATTGTTCTTGCTTTTATTTGGTCCATAAAATACTTTAGTCCTATCTATATTTGATATCAAAATTTTACATCAATATAATTCGAATTATTACTGTTTATTTAATTTTTTTAACACCATCAATGACTCAATATGATATGTTTGTGGAAACATATCATAAGATTTAATAAATTCAATTTGATATTCATGCTTAAATTTATTAAAATTAGATGCTTGAGTTCCAACATTACAAGAGAGATAAATAATTTTTTGTGGTTTAAGTTTTAAAATTAATTCAATAATATCTTCTTCTAATCCTCTTCTTGCAGGATCGACAATAACTGTATCAAAATAAGTTTTATTTTGTTTTAAATATTTAATTACATCTTGATGAATAAAATTAACATTTTTAATTTTATTAAATTCTTTATTAAAATTAGCATCTTCAATTGAATCTAAATTTCTTTCAACTCCAGTAACACTTTTAGCTTTAGCAGCAATTAAAAGACTAATTGTTCCTATTCCGGAATAGAGATCTAAAACATTTTCATTTAAATTAATAAATTCACTAATTTGATTATAAATAAGATTAGCTACTTCTTTATTTACTTGATAAAAAGAATTTAGCCCAACTCTAAAAGTAATTCCATTCATTTTATCTGTTGTATAAATTTTAGTTTGCTTTGTTCCTTCAATTTGGGTATCTAATTTTCGAATTATTCACTCTGCTTCTTTTTTATTTGCTTTTAAATTAATATCTGTAAGTAAAGATTTAGCTAATTTAATTTTATGATTACTATTAGCTAAATAAAGACTCCCATAATGTAAAGTAATTTTATTGCGATAATGTAAAAGTTTTTTACCTTGAACTAATTCAAGGCTACTAATTTCATAATTAGCAATTTTTTTAAAATCATTAATAACTCTTTCTTTTTTAAAATTAATTTGTTCAGTATTATTCATATGTAATAATTCATAACCACCAATTAAATAATGCAATTTAGGAACATCATGATTTCGATTTTTACTTTCAATTAATATCTCTACTAATCTTGCTTTAAAAAATGAAGCACTTTCTAAATAAATAAAAGCTTTAATTTTTTCGCCTTTAATGACACCTTTTACATAAGTAGGTTTATTTAAATAAAAACCTACTCCTTCACCTTTTTGTGAATAGAAAATGATTTCTAGTTCAGCAATCATTATTTAAGTCCCATTTTCTTTTTAAGCTTTAAAATAGTTTGTTTTGCAACTTCATTTGCTTTTTCAACGCCATAATATCTTTCAATTTCTACTTGATTAATTCAAGTATTATAAGATAGTTGAATTTCTTCAAGAAATTCTTTTACTTTAGTTGCAACACTTTCTTTAAAAGTTTTATAGTTTTCATCTTTAAACATCTTTTCAGCTTGAGTAATGCTAATATTACTTAGTCCAGCATAAATAGTTAATAAATTACTAATTCCCTTTTTATTTTTTAAATCATAATAAATTTTATTTTCACTATCAGTTATTGCTGAAAGAATTTTCTTATAAGCTTCAGTAGGTTTATCTAAAAGAAAAATTGTTCCTTTTTGTGAAAGTGAAGATTTTGACATCTTTTTTTCAGGATTTTGTAAGTCCATAATTTTAGCACCCACTTTAGGAATAATTACTTCAGGAATATTAAAATTAGTTTTAAATTTAAAATTTAATCTTTTAGCAATATTTTGTGTTAATTCTAAATGTTGTTTTTGATCTTGACCAACAGGAACAAAATGAGGATTATATAAAAGAATATCTGCTGCCATTAAAGTAGGATAAATTAAAAGTCCAGTTGGAACTTGAATTGTATTATTAGCAGCTTTAACACCTTTAGATTTATCTTTAAATTGAGTCATCCGATTTAGTTCACCTAAATTAGTTTGCGTTAAAATTAATCAATTCATTTCTGAATGAAATAAAATATCACTTTGAAAAAATAAGGCAATTTTTCTATTATCTAAACCACAAGCTAAATATAAAGCAAAAACCTCTTTCCGATTTTTTTCTAAAATTTTAGGATCGATTTCATTAGTTAGAGCATGCAAATCTGCAACAAAAACAAATAAATCAAATTCATTTTGCATCTTTATTAAATTTTTAATTGCTCCAAGATAATTTCCTAGTGTTAAAGAACCTGTTGCAGTAATTGCGCTAACAACTCTTTTTTTATCATTTTCCATAATTTTCCATTCAAAATAATTCTTTTAATAATTTCTTATTATCTTATTATATTATATATACAAGAATGTTTTAATTTCATTTACTTAGGAGAGATTATGTCAAAAAAAGATAAGTTTTTATATATTTTTTTAATTATTATTACTTTCGGTTTAATTTTACTTTATTGAAGAAAATATCGTCAAATTAAACCCAAAAAAGAATTAAGTATTTCTACAAAAATTAGTTTTAAATTAGAAGATTTAATTGATTCTTTAGGATCTAAAGAAAATATTAAATCAATTAAATCTTCAAATCAAATTGTTAAAATTGCTATTAATGATAATTCCTTAGTAAAAATTGATGAAGTAAAAAATTTAAAAGGAATTAGTGGAGTGGTAAATAATACAACTCAAATTTCTTTAGTAGTTGGAAATAGTGCTCCAACTATCCAAAAAGAACTTGAAAATAAACTTCAAAAGTCTTAATTCTATTTTTAAATTTATTTCTTAATTAAAAATAATAATTCATTATAATTTTTTTATGAATACCTTTGATAATCAAAATCTTTCAGAAGAAGCAAAATTAAAAATAATTGAAAATCGAAAAAAATATAGCTCTCTATTAAACAATTTACTAAGTATTTCTAATAAAGATGCAACAATTTTTACCAAAATAGATAATGAAAACTATTTTGATGTGTTTTTAAAATTTGGTATTGAAGTACAAACTCATGTTGTTAAAAAACAAGATTTAGATATTGCTATTAAAGATGTTGATATCCCTTATATTATAGATCGTTTGATTGAAGCAAGAACTATTGAAGAAATTCAAGCGATTTATCATGCTAATAACCAAAGATTATCTCAATTAATTGTTAATGCTTTGCAAAATGATTTTGTTAATGCTAAAAAATCTTTAATTGATTCTTGAGAAACTAAAGGACAAAAATGAATTTCAAAGTGAAAAATTTTTATTAATAGAGCTAATGAAATTAATACTGAATCAAATATTTGACCTTTACAATTAGCTTCACATTTTATTAGTTTTAGAACTCCAAAAAGAGTTTATTATGCTCCAATTTTTTTAAGAGAAGCTTATTTAAATATTAAAGCAGGTAGCTTAGTTTTATCTGCAAGTAATGAATATAAAATTAATCATAAATTATTTTTTCTTTTAAAAAGCGAAGGTTTTTTGACTAATTTTAATTATCGTGAAAATTCAGAAGAAAAAATTATTCCAGATGAATTTATTTCTTCGTTAATGAGAGCATGAAATTTAGGTTATCAATTACCTGAAATTTATGGACCTTTTATAAACAAAAGAGCTGAAGAAATTAATAATAAAGGAATTGAATTTCATCGTGGGGTAGTTTTAGGAATTTTTGATTCTTCAGGAGATTCAATTAGACAAAATTTGCAAGACATTATTGACCGTGATGAAATTGATGATATTTTAAAAATTGATTTTGATAAAAATTCTTATAAAAATAAAGTGCTTTCAGTAATTTTTAAGGATAGTTTTAATTTTTATAAAATTCAAAGAACTAACTTTTCCCAAGATTTAGCAACTGTAAGTTCATTATTACAAAATACAATTATTTGAGGGCCTCCAGGGACTGGTAAATCACAAACAATTAGTAATATTATTGCTAATATTTTAGTTTATAAAAAAACAGCTTTAGTTGTTAGTCAAAAAAAAGCTGCTTTAGAAGTTTTAAGAAATCGTTTAGAAGATTTAAGTATATTTTGTATTTTTGTCTTGAATGGAAAAGGAATGGATAAAAAAGAATTTTATTTGCCATTACAACAATACATTAATGAATTAGAGAATTTTACTTCTCCAAAAATTCAAGATCCAATTAGAATTATTTCTCCCGAAGAAAAAAAATACATTGATATTTTAGAAAAAATTGTTAAGTTAGAAAATTTTGATAATATTTTAAATCTTTTAGGCTATATTAGTGAAAATTCAAGTTCAATTAATCCTAATACTTTAGAATCATTTTTAAAACTTGATCCTGCTTATAACTACAATGATTTAATTATTGAAGAAAACAAAAGAAGAGCTATTAAAAGTTTTTTAGTCAACAATGAAATTAAACGTGGGAAAAATAAATTAAGTCATGATGAAGCTGAAAAGTTTTTTAATGTTATTAAAGAAGAATTAAAAGATTTTCAAGGTAATATTAATGAAACCATTATAAGGTTAAAAGAATTTAAAAAAGAACATCTTTTAGGAATTGCTAATTTTTCAAAATATAAATTTGATGAAAATAATGTTGAAATTACAAGTATTGAATCAATCCAAGCTTTAATTTTTAAAAATATTATTAATCGAATCAAAAATTTTGACGATGAATATAAAAAACTTTATAGTGAATTTACAGTCAGTGTAAGAAAAGGTTTTTTAACTCCACAAAAATTTATCAATATTCACTATAAAATTATTAAAATTTTATTTCCAATTATCATTACTACTCCTGAAACAGATTTAAAGTATTGACAAAAAGAAGAATTTGATTATGCAATTTTAGATGAGTCTTCGCAAATCTTTTTAGAAAAAGGACTTCCTGTTCTATATTTAGCTAAAATTAAAATTCTTGCAGGTGATGATCAACAAATGCAGCCAACAAGATGATTTGCCCAAAAATTTGAAGGTGAAGATGAAAACTTTTTAAGTGGAATTGATAGTTTACTAGATTATGCAACAACTAAAGGTACTTATAATGTTTTATTAGATAAGAATTATCGCTCAAATTATGCTGCCTTAATGACTTTTAGTAGCAAACATTTTTATAAAGGTGAATTGGATGTTTTGGACATTAATTCTGAAAAAGCTTTTTTACCAATTGAAGTTGTTAATATTAATGGTAAATGAGAAAATAGTGAAAATCATGCTGAAGCTGAAGCTGTTTTAGAAATTACTGCTAAGGAATTAAAAAAACATGAAAAAATTATTATTTTATGTTTTAACTCTTCGCAGCAAAATCTTTTAGAAAAAACTATTTTTGAATCAATGCCAGATTTAGAAGAAGCTATTCAGAATGAAAAATTATTATTAAGAAATATTGAAAATATTCAAGGAGATGAAGCTGATTTAGTTATTGCTTCAGTTTCATATGATTCAACAACAAAACTACATTCAACTTATGTTGCAAAAAAAGGTGGGAAAAACGCTTTAAATGTTGCTATCAGTCGAGCTAAAGATAAGATGATTGTTGTTAAATCAATTTACGCTAAAGACATTAATGCTTTAAATGCTCCAGAAGATTTATTTATTTTTAGAGAGTGATTAAACTTTTTAGACTTAAGTGCAAAAGAGCAAAGAAATTATATTAATGTTTCTGAAATCACTAGAACTTTAACAGAACATTTATTTGTTAAAAATAACCAAGAATTTATTCAAAATATTCATGATGCTTTAAGTAAAAGATTAAATCTTTTAATGTATGAAATGGAAATTAATTATACAATAGGAACTAAAAATATTGATTTGGCAATTATGGATAAAAATACAAAACAAGTTTTATTAGCTGTTTTTGCAGATGATTATTATTATCATGAATCATACTATAATTATGTAAGTGACAAAGATCAAATTAATTTTATTAGATCTAAAAAATACCCAATAAAAATTATAAAAAAAATTGATTGATACTTGAACAAACAAAATATTTTAGATGAAATTAATAACCATATTACTAATTTTAAATAAAAAAACACTAGATATTCTAGTGTTTTTTCTTTGCTATTATTTTAAAAGATTCTTTAACCAATCTCAAATCTTTTAGTTCATTAATGTATGATTCTAAAAAATCATCATCAAAAATATAATCTTTATCGTGAAAATTAACTCTGATTAATTTGATATTTTTCCTTATTAATTTTATTAATTCTTCTGAATATTTAAATTCTTTAGAATTAATTGCAAATTCATTTTCATCAACAACTGAAAAAATTTGTTTCGGACTAATTTTAATATCTAAATCAAAATCAATAAATTTTAAAGTATTATCTTCAAAAATAGGAGGAGAAGATAAATTGATGTAATATAATTTTTCTTTTTTTCTTAAAAGAATTGAAGCATTGAAAAAACTTCCTTCAACAGGAAAAAATCATAATGTTGGTTCTCTTATAATTCACTTACGATTAGTCTCTTCAGCTACTTTAGTTTTAATTAAGACTAAAACAATATGAAATGGAGAAACTTCAAGAACTCTAGCTCCATTTCACTGGCGATATAAAGTTCCATCATATTTATATGCTTGAATATTAATAATGCTTCCTAATTCAGGAACACCATTTAATTCTATTTGATCTTCTTTTAATTTCATTACTTTTATTTTAACTTATATTTTTATACTTGTTTTAAAGATAGTTTAAAACAAGTAATTTTTAATAATCTTTTTTGATAATAAAATCATTAGAAATTTGGTAGTATTTTAATTTTTCTGAATTATGAGATCTAAAATTTGTTACTTTTCTTGTTTCAGAAGTTGAGACTAAATTTTCTAATTCACTTTCTTGTAATTCATTATCATTATTAAAATCATTTCAAAATTTAATTGGAATATTTAGATTAATTTTATTCAAATCCACATATTCACGTGTTGAATATGAATTATATAAAACAGAAGCAAATGCCGTTGTATTTTGAGGGAAAATATCACGACTAGAAGTAATACTACTTTTTGATTTAAATGCAAAATTTTCATTTGTTGTAATTTTTATTGGTAAAACTTCATTTATATTATTTTTATTTTTTAAAACTAAGCCTTTAATGTTTTTTGTTGAATCAAAATAACCATCAAATTTAATTTGATCAAAAGATTCTTTAGTAGTAACACTTAGACTTCCACTTGCACCTGCTGAAGTTTCATTGCGATGATGGATCTGACTAATACTTGCTCCATAACCAATTAATTTTAAATATGATTCATATAATTTAAGAGATTGATCTACAATTGTTTCGTGTCCTTCATCAGTTTGAAAAACTCCGCCAAAAGGATTATCAGCTAAATATAGATTATTAATTTGATAAGAATTACCAACTTTTTTAATAGAAAAGTTATGTAAAATATCTTGCCCAAAACTACTTAAAGAACTAACGTTTGAAGTTCCGTAAAATTGAATTGCATTTTTTACATTGTTGCTAAATTGATTCGAATCATTAAGACTAATTGGAGGACTAAAGCTTAATCTCTGATATTTTCTAGTGAATTGTTCTTCAAAAGAATAATAATATCCTAAAGTTCTATCTTCTAAATGACCTAATGTTTTGCGATCTAAATTAATATTTGAGTCAATAGTACTTGAAAATTTATGAGAATCATTGTCATTTACTTTAAAAATGTTTGTTGCCCCTTTAAGATACTTCTTATTTGCAATATCAAATAATTCTGAAGCAGAAGTTAAGCTCCCAATGTTTATAGAATCAAAACTATTTCCAGAACTTGTATATCTTCTTGAATTATTTATTGAATTACTTTCTAAATTTGTATATTTTAAAAATTCTTTATAAAAATTAGAATTATAAATTTCTTCCCTTGATTCAGTTACTATATTTTTTGAATCAATAACATTAAAATAAATTTTTTCACTTGAAATATCAGTTGATTTTATTGAACTAGCATAAACAGTTGCAATGTGATGACCATATTCATGGAAAATAGTAGAAAAAATTGCTTGAATTTTTTGTAAATCACTCAAAGAATTAGAATTATTTAATTTAGGATCAATTGAATATTTTAATCCTTCTAAAGATTTTATAACAGGGTTAGGATCAATAAACATTTCATTTGTAGCAGGAATATAAAAACCATTTACATCAATAACTCCAAGTTGTTGATATCCTATGCTAATTGATTTTAATTCTGAAATTTCAGGGCCAAAACTTAAATTTTCAAAAATATACTGAGCTAATTGTTTTAAAACACTAGTATCATGACTCCCATCTTCATTTTCTTTAGTAAGATAAAATCTCAAATTGCTTTCATTAGGAACACTTGTAGCAGGATGATTATAAATTGCTTTATATTCTTTAATAATTAAAGAATGATTTGTTTTAGGATCAGTATAAGTAGTTTGTGCAAAAACACTTTGAGGAACAATTACTTGAGAAGTACTTGTTGAAATATTTGTAATACTATTAATAGCAAAAAAACCACCTGCACCAATCATGCTTAGACCTAAAGTTATTCCGCCAAGTAAAAAAAGTCTTTTTCAAAATTTTGATTTAACTTTTTTATTATTTAAATAATTATTTTGACTATTCATAATAATTATTTTACTTTAATTTGTTTAAGAAAATATTTTTAATTACTTTATTGTTTGTATAATAAAAACCATGAGAGTAAGAAGAGATAAAAATTTAGAAAAAATTTTAGATGTTGATCCTTTAGTAATTAGCAAATTTCCTTTTAAATTAAAACAAGATACAATTATTGAACTTGGTAGCGGCAAAGGAACAATGATAAGTGCTTTAGCTTTAAAAAATCCGTCTCAAAATTATTTATGTGTTGAAAGAGACCGGACTATTGCTTCAAAAGCAATTGAAAAATTTAATGATTTAAATTTAAAAAATATTAATTTAATTGTTAGTGATATTCAACATTTAACTGAAATTATTGAAAATAAAGTTAACACAATTTGATTAACTTTTTCAGATCCTTGACCCAAAAATAGACATGAGCACCGCCGACTTACATATAAAACATTTTTGGATTTATACAAAAAATTTTTATCTCCACAAGGAGTTATTAAACTAAAAACAGATAATGATAAGTTTTTTCATTATTCTTTAGAGTCAATGTCTGAATTTGGCATGAAAATTTTGTACCAAACAAATGATTTGCATAATTCTATAAAAAATCTAGATAACGAAATGACTGATTATGAAAAAAAATGATCTTCTTTAGGAAAGAGTATTAATTATTTAGAAGCTAGTTTTTAAATATTTTTTCTCAATGTTATTAATATCAATATGACAATAACCATTTGGATTTTTAATTAAATAATTTTGATGATATTCTTCAGCTCTAGTTTTATCATTAATTAATTTGAACTCAAATGCAGTTTTTCTACCATGTTTTACTTCAAATTCTTTATTATATTTTTTAAATTCATCTAAAATTGCTTTATCTTTTGCATAAATTCCACTCCGATATTGAACTCCACGATCATTTCCTTGCTTATTAATTGAATAAGGATCAATTAAATCAGAAAATAAATTTCAAATTTCTTTAGATGAAATTAGTGTTTCATCATAAATTAATTCAACAGCTTCAACATGACCACTTGCATTGCAAACATCTCGATAAGATACTCCTTCAAAGCCGCCATTCAAATAATAAACATCAGTGTCAATTATTCCTTTAATTTTTTGAAAATAACCTTCAATACCTCAAAAACAACCACCACCTAAATAAATAGTTTTCATATTTCTACCTCCACAACATATCATTTGTTGCTTATATTATAAAATAAAATTTGTAATAGTTGAAAAAACAAGCGAATTCATTAGTATTTTTGTATTTTTATAAGCAATTTAATTGTTAAAACTTGGTATAATAAATAGAACTATTACTAAATAATCAAAGGAGCCCATAATGTTTTCAAATTTTAATGATGACGAAGAAAGAGAAAAAGATGATTTTTTTGATAAAAAAAATGTAGATAATTCAGATTCTGAATACGAAGTTGAAGAGGACAGTATTAGAACAGTTTTTGGTTCTAAGAAAAAAGAAATTGAAGTGGATGAAGATGAAAGATCACCTCAATCAGATAGCACTTATGAAGTAAAATCACAACTTATTGAAGAAGAAACTGATAATTTAGCCCCAATTAATGTATCTAAAGAAATGCGTACTTCATTTTTAGAATATGCTATGTCAGTTATTGTCTCAAGAGCTCTACCAGATGCAAGAGATGGTCTAAAACCTGTACATCGTAGAATTTTATATGGAATGACTGAATTAGGACTTTTTTATAATGCTCAATATAAAAAATCTGCAAGAGTTGTCGGGGATGTTCTAGGTAAGTATCACCCACATGGGGATTCAAGTGTTTATGAAGCAATGGTAAGAATGGCTCAAGATTTTTCTTTAAGGTATCCCTTAATTGATGGGCATGGTAATTTTGGATCAATTGATGGTGATTCAGCAGCAGCTATGCGTTATACAGAAGCAAGAATGAGTAGAATTGCTTCTTCAATGGTTGAAGGACTAAAAAAAGACACCGTTGATTTTATCCCTAATTATGACGGAAGTGAAGAAGAGCCAAGTGTTTTACCTTCAAGAATTCCAAACTTATTAATTTCAGGTGCAACTGGAATTGCTGTCGGAATGGCAACTACAATTCCTCCACATAATTTAACTGAAACAATTGATGCGGTTGTTGCTTTGGCTAGAAATAGTGAAATTACAATTGAAGAATTAATGCAGCATATTAAAGGACCAGATTTTCCTACTGGTGCTGAAATTTTAGGTACAAGCGGAATTATCACAGCTTATGAAACAGGGCGTGGAGCAATTGTACTTCGTTCAAAAAGTCATATTGAAACTTTAAAAAGTGGTAAAAGTAGAATTATTATTACTGAAATTCCATATGAAGTTAAAAAACCTGCAGTCATTGAAAAAATTGCACTTCTTTCAAAAGAGAAAAGAATTGAAGGAATTAGTGAAATTAGAGATGAAACTTCCAGAAAAGGAATTAGAGTTGTTATTGATTTAAAGAAAAATGTAATTCCTGAAGTTATTTTAAATAAAGTGTTGAAACTAACAAATTTACAAGTTAATTACAACTTTAACATGATTGCATTAGTTAAAGGCGAACCAAAATTATTAAATCTAAAACAAGCTTTAGATGTTTATTTAAAACATCAAATAGATGTCGTAACTAGAAGGACTAAATTTGATTTAGAACGTGCACAAGATAGAGCTCACATTCTAGAAGGTTTAATTATAGCTGTTTCAAATATTGATGAAGTTATTAGATTAATAAGATCTTCAACAAATGATAATGATGCTCAAAGTAAATTAATGGCAAGTTTTAAATTGTCAGAAATTCAAGCAAAAGCTATTATTGATATGAGATTAGGAAGATTAACTTCACTTGCAATTGAAAAAACTCAAGATGAATTAAATGCTTTAAAACAAGAAATTGCTGGATATGAAAATATTTTAAATTCACATGAAAAATTAATTGATTTAATTGTTAGTGAATTAGAAGAAATTAAGGCTCGTTTTGGCGATGAAAGAAGAACTATAATTAATACAAGCGATTATGGAATTATTAAAGATGAAGATTTAATTCCAAACAAAAATATTGCTATTACTTTGAGTAAAAATGGATATGTAAAAAGAACTCCTTTAACTGATTTTAGAAGTCAAAAACGTGGAGGAGTTGGAGTTTATACTCATAAAACATATGCAGATGATGATGTTGATTCAATTTTAACAACTCATACTCATACAGATATTTTAGTCTTTACTTCTTCAGCCAAAGTTTATAAAATTAGAGCACATCAAATCCCTGAATTATCTAGACAAGCTAAAGGAGTGCCTTTTATTAATTTTATTAACATTGATAAAAAAGAAAAAGTTGTCTCACTTTTAAGTGTTGAGGAATATTTTGAAGGAACTTATTTATTAACAATTACTAAAAATGGAATTGCTAAAAAAACGTCAATTGAAGCATATAAAAGAATTCAATCAAATGGTAAATTTGCTTTAAGTCTAAAAGAAGACGATGAGTTATTTAAAGTTATTACTATTGATGATGAAGATAGCGTTATTATTGGAGCAAACAATGGAAAAGTTGTTCACTTTGATTCTAAAGAAATTAGACCAATGGGAAGAACAGCTTCTGGAGTTATTGCAATGAAACTTGACAAAAAAGAGCGTGTTGTTGGAGTCGGTAAAAGTAGTGAAGGTAAATATGTTCTTTCAATTGGAGATAAAGGATTTGGTAAAAAAACAGAACTGGAATCATATCGCTTATCACATCGTAATGTAAAAGGTGTAATTTCATTAAATGTTAAAAAAGCTGGAAAACTAAATTACGTTGGAATTGTCAAAGGATATGAAGAAGCAATTTTCCTAACAAATGAAGGAATTGCAATTCGTACAGAACTAAACCAAGTTAGTGAAACTTCAAGAGGAACTAAGGGAGTAAAATTAATTACTCTAAAAGATAAAGACTATATTGCTTCAATTGCAATTATCAACACTGAAAAAATTGATGAAGAAATTGAAAAATCACTTGAGCTAGAAGTTTCTTCAGGGCCTGTTTTAGATTTAGAAAACAATAACTATGGAATTCAAGAAGAAATTGAAGATAAACAAGATGAAGATCAAGAAACTGATTTATAGGAATACAAATGGAACTATCGCTTATCACTTACTTAGATGCAAAAAATAAAAACTTAGATAATATTAAGTCAATTTTGGAAGTGCAAAAAATTGCAAAGTTCGAATTTATTCTTATTGCAGATAACTTAAATCAAACTGCTTTTAAAAAACTCTTAGATTTAGAAAATAATTTTAAAACTAATGATTTTAAAATTATTTTCAATGAAAAAAAACAAGGGGAAATCCAAGGCATTTTTGATGCAGTAAAAATTTCTAATAAAACTTTTACTTTAATCCAACCCAATTTTTCCTCTTATAAAAAAAATTTTGTAGAGGATGTTTCTCATTTGTTAAAAAGCAAAAATATTGCAGATATTATTGAATTTAGACCAGATATTGAAGGTTTAACACATTGAAATCCAAAATTAAGATTTAATTTTGAAACTTTGGAAAGCATTTTTGAAAATGAAAAAATAGCAGAAGTTTTAGTTTATGCTTTCCCATTTATTTTTAATAAAATTTTTAGAAAGGAAATTTTACTTAAAGCATTTGAAAATAAAAATCTTTCAGAAAACACTTCAATTTTTGAGTTATTTTATTATATTTTGCCTTTTGCAAAAACTTATATGACTTTTAATAAAGAATTAAGTAAAGAATCAATTAATAAATCACATTTTAATTCATATTTAGTATTTTTCAAAACTTGAAAAAAATTAGAAAATTTTTACAATTCTTCACACCAAAATTTAATTCAAGAATTAATTTATGCAAAGTTTTTCTGTTTGCAAGTTTTAATACCAGGCTTTCTAGGACATATAAATAGAAAAAAAATCATCAGTTTAAGTTATAATTTTATAGATAAAGCAAATTCACAATTAAATTCAAACTATTATGAAAAACTAAAATCAATTCATGAAGCTGAATTTAAAAATTTAGCAGTAAATAGTAAATATATGATGTTAAAAAATTCTGAAGTTGAATTTTTAGAAAAAGTAACACCAAAATCAAAATGAGTAAAAATTCTGAAGAATTTTGAATAAATTTGTACAATATGAAACAAAAAAATAGAGTTGTTGGATTTTGGTACAGATTATTCATTATATTGATGGATTTAATTGTTGCTTTATCACTACCAATTGGCTTTTCAGTTTTAGTGATAAAGCCTAACAATACTATTGATAATCTAGGTTATTATTTGTGAAGTTTTTCAATAATAATTTGATTTTTTTTATATTGAGTAATAATTCCGTTTTTATTTAGAGGATTCACACTTTTTAGGTGAATTTTTAGAACAAAATTAGCTTTAAAAAACAATGAAGAGTCAAAACTAAATTTAATATGATTCATTGCAATTTTAAAAAATCAAACTTTTACCTCTTTATCTTGGATTGTTATTGTTTTTTTGTCAATGACCTTAATTAATCCAGAACTTGCTTTTCGAATAGCTTCAAGCACACCTGGAAATAATTTAGTTTCGAATCAAAACAATCAAACTCAAAAACTAATTGATCAAGCATTAATTGCTATTCCGTCTACATTTTCAACATTTTTAGTTTTTTTAAATTTTTTTATTATTATAACTTCAGGAATAAGAAAAGATAGCCTTACAATAGTAGAAGTTTTCAGCAAAACAAAACTAATTTATTTAAATAAATTTGAAGAAAAACCTAATTTTAAAATAGAAAATGAAAAATTGATACCTGTATCATACATAAAAAATAAAATAATTTTTATAAACAAAAATGAAGAGGACATATATGAAAAAAAGTAATAATGAATTGAATGAAGAGCCAAGAATTGAAGATAAACTTTTAGAAGGCTTAAATGACATTCAAAAAAGCATTGTTACTTTAAATTCAAAAACTAGCTCAAAGGTTCTAGCAAGTGCTGGTAGTGGTAAAACAAAAGTTTTAACAAGAAGATATGCTTATTTATCATCTGTTTTGGGAATTGATTATGAAAAAATTTTAGTAATTACTTTAAATGAACATTCAGTTGATGAGATGAAAAACAGAATTTCAAGATTTTTTAGTTTTGATTTTGAAAAAACTACAAATATTCATACTTTTTATACTTTTTGTGGAAAAATTTTAAGAGAAGATATTGATAAATTAGGTTTGCCTAATGATTTTATTTTAACTGATAATACAGATAAAAAGCAAGTGCTACAACAAATTTTTAGACATAAAAATTTAAAAGAAGGAACTGTTAAATTAGATGAAATTTTTGCTTTTATTTCAGCTAATAAAATTAAAAATATTAGTCCAAAAGATTCTTACAATGAAGCAAAAAACGATTTAATAAAATTAAAAGCAGAATTTTATATGTCTTATGAAAAATACTTAGAAAAAAATAAAAGTATTGATTATGAAGATTTAGTTACTAAGACATTTGAACTATTATCTGAATTTCCTGAAATAAGAAAAAAATGAAGCCAATATTTTTCATACATTTTAATAGATGAATTTCAAGATTTAGGTTTTCAAGAATATGAAATATTAAAAAAAATAGCTATGAAAACTCCAATTATGATTGTTGGAGACACTAATCAAACAATTTTTTCACCAAAATACACTGATGTTAAATATATGTCTAAATTTCATGAAGATTTTCCTAATGTTCAAATTTTTCACTTAAATAAAAATTATCGTTCAAATAAATCAATTATTGAAGCTGTTAATAATTTAATGAAAAAAAATAATACTAGTTTTGAAAGTTCTATTAAAGAAATGGAAGCTCAAAATTTAGAAGAGGAAAAAATTGTTTATCAGCAAGCATTTAGTACAGATGCAGAAGCAAGATGAGTTGTTCATAAAATCAATAAATTAAAAAGAAATAAAGTACAACTAAAAGATATTGCTATTTTTTATCGTTCAAGTTTTTATACTAAAAGTTTCGAAGATGAATTGGAAAAAGCAGAGATTAATTTTCAAATTTTGGATGATAATAAATTTTATGAGCGTGATGAAATCAAAGATTGTATTTCTTTTTTGAGAGTTTTACATGATGGATCTTCAACAACTTTTTTAAGAATTTTAAATGTTCCTAATCGGGATGTTTCTGTTACTTTTGAAAAAAAACTTTTGGAATATGCAGAATCTAGAAATGAAAATATTTATGATGCTTTAATTAATTTATTTAAAGATACTAAAAAAGAAGTTACTTCTAAAATGAAGTTGCAATGAAATACTAAAAATAAGACAATTTTATTAAATTTAGTTAATTTAATAAATTCATTTAGAAAATATCGTAATGCTCTTAAAAAATATCCAATTTACAAATCTTTACATGGTTTTTTAGAAGAAGTTAAATATTATGATTATTTAAAAGATGATGATGCAGGTAGCGATAAAGAAAAAAATATTCTTGAACTTTTAAATTCAATAAAAATTTGAGAAAATGCAAATAGAAATAAAAATTTAGCTGATTATTTAGAAGAGATTTCATTAATTTCTTCTAAATACAAAAGTCCTTTAAGCAAAAATAGTGTTTCACTAATTTCAGCTATTCATTCTAAAGGAACACAATTTAAAAATGTTTTTATTGTAGGTTTAAGTGAATATATTTGGCCTAATATTAAATCAATTGAAGAATTAGAAAAAACAGGCTCAAGTGATCTAATTGATAATGAAAGAAGATTATTTTATATTGCTTTAACTAGAGCTGTTGATAGAATATTTTTATCAGATTCTCAAGGTTTTTTTAATTCAGATTTAAAATATAAAAAATCTCCAAGTAGATTTTTAAATGAAATAGGAATAGATCTTCAACAATTCACTTCTAATTTAAGTGTTGATCCGAATGTAAATCAGGAAAGCGAACTTGAAATAGGTTTTATTGTCATGCATGACATTTTTGGTGAAGGAACAATAATGGATATAAATGATGATACTGTAACGATTGCATTTAGACATCCTCACGAAGCTAAAACTATTAGAAAAAATCATCCATCATTAAAGAAAGTAAATTAGGGACCACATGCTAAGTATTGTTTTTATTTCTATTTTTGCAAGCATATCAATTTTAATTGTAATAAGTTTACTTATTGCTTTTATTGTACTTTTTGAAAAAAAGAAAAATTTAGAAAACCACAGTAGAAATGTTTTATCTTTTGTTTTTGATAGAGAAAAAAGAAGAATTAGACTTGTAGATTTAATTCCTTTAATAAGACATGACATTGTCTTACCTTTACCAAGAAATATCTTAAGTGGATTTTGAATTCCAATTAGAGAATTTGAAAACTTTTTTAAATTAAATAAAGATGAAATTTTTATTACAAAATTAAACAATTTAAATATAAATAATAATATTAGCGACTTAAAAGTTAATCTTGAAAATATTTTTGTTCCAACTAATAAAAATCAAAATATTTTTGGAGATTTTAAATTAATTTATGAAGATGAAAGTACTATTCATTGCATTTTATCTTATAAAATAATCGAAAAAGAACATAATAAATCAATTGTTTTTACATCAAAAGAAGAATTATTAAAAAAAGATCTTAAATATGCTGTTTTTTTTGGTTTTAATGTTGAAAAAAATCATCTTGATTTTTCAAAATCCTTAATTAGATCTTTAGTAAAAATGTTGCATTTTCAAAAATTTTATTTGTTTCAATCTAGATCAGTTGTTGTGATTGTTTTTGAATCTTCAAAATTAAAAAGATTAGAAAGAAAAGAAAGAGCTTTTTTAGATTTATATGAAAAAAAAGGTAAAAGAGTTTTTTTTCTTGACTATTTTTTCCATGGCCTTGGATATGTTGAAGCTAAATCAATTAAAACTGAAGAAGATATAAACAAAGTTTTAAGAAGATTACAATTTTCCATTACAGAATCAATTAGATCAAAAGAAATTTTTGGTTTTAAATTAAGAGATGTTAATTTTTCTAAATTTAATTTATTTAAGAAAAATATTCTTGATTTTTATTTAGATGTTCAAAATAAAAAAGTAAGTTTTAAATATTTAAATATTTCAAAAATGAATAGTAAAAATTCAGAAATATCAAAGATTATTGTTCCAAAATTAAATAATGAAGAAGGAATGACAGAAATTTTATTAAATGAAAATAATAGAAATATTGTTTTGGATGCTTTTTTTGAAAAATTCTTTTTAGAAAATAATTTATTTGAAAATACTTTTTATTTTCTAAATGATTATCAACTAGTAAAACATTATGAAAAACTAAAATTAAATAGAAACATTTTCATTTTGAAAAAAATAGACATAAAAAATTTTAATGAAATTTCAAATATTTTCACAGAGTTAGAAAAAGAAGATGTAAGATATGGAATTTATGTAGAAGAAATCGATCCTGCACTTTTTTCGTTAATAAATACGATAAATCCAAAATATCTTTTTATAAGTGAAAAAATTGCAACTAAATTAGGAGTTTCTGAAAATATTTTTGGATTACTAGATTTAGCAAACGTCGCTAAAAAAAGAGGAATAGTATTAGTGTATGAAAACCCTGATTTTAACATTAATGAAAAACAGAAAAAATCTATTTCACTTAAATATTATTACACTTGAAATTAAGGAGTCTTTATGGAAAAGTCAGAAAAAAATCTATTAGATTCTTTAAACAAAGATCAAAAACTAGCTGTTGTTTTTAATGATTCACCTTTAAGAATTATTGCAGGAGCAGGTAGTGGAAAAACAAGAGTTTTAGTACACAAAATTGCTTATTTAATTCAAAAAATGAATGTTAAGCCATATCAAATCCTTGCTGTTACTTTTACAAATAAAGCTGCAAACGAAATGAAAGAAAGAATTAAAACTCTTGTCGATAATCATGAAAGTGAACCTTTAATAAGCACTTTTCATGCTTTATGTGTTTATATTTTAAGAAGAGATATTGATGTTCTAAAATATCCTAAAAATTTTACAATTTTAGACGTCGCTGATCAATTTGATATCTTAAAAAATATTTATGAAAAATTTGACATTAATAAAATTGATATAACTTTAACTTCAATGATAAATTATATTTCTTTTCACAAAATAAACAAAACTCCAATTGAAGTTTTAGAAACCGAAGATAATTCTGAAGATGATAGAATAAAACTAAAAATTTATTTGGAATATAATGAAATATTAAAAAAATTAGCTTTATTAGATTTTAATGATTTACTTTTGAAAACTCAAGAATTATTTGAAAAATTTCCAGAAATTAAACTTAAATGATCAAGAAGATTTAAGTACATTCTTGTTGATGAGTTTCAAGACACATCACCAATTCAATATGAAATAATTAAAACTTTAGCTCAAAATCATAATTTAACTATTGTAGGAGATCCAGATCAAACTATTTATTCATGAAGAGGAGCAAATGTAAATTTAATTTTAGATTTTCATAAGGATTTTGAAAATGCAAAAACAATCAATTTAAATCTAAATTACCGTTCAACAGAAAAAATTTTAAAACACGCTAATTCTTTAATTCATTTCAACAAAAAAAGATTAGAAAAAGATTTAGTTGCTTATACAAAACAAGGTCAAGAAGTAATATTTCACCACGCACTTAGTCCCGAATTAGAAGCAAGATGAGTTGTTGATAAAATAAAATGATTGATTTCTATCGAAAAAGCAAAATTAAGCGAAATTAGTATTATTTATCGAGCAAATTTTTATTCTAAAAATTTTGAAGATGCTCTTTTAAGAGAAAGTATTCATCACCAAGTTCATGGTGGAGAAAAATTTTATGAAAGAAGCGAAATAAAAAATGCTCTTTCATATATAAAATTATTAGTCAGTGATTCAGATCTAGCTTTTCAAAGAATTTTAAATATTCCTCAGAGAAGTATTGGTAACATTTATAGAAATAAAATTTTAGACTATTGTGATGAAAGTAATTTGAGCATTTTCCAAGCAATAAACAATCATCTAGAAGATCTACCAGTTTCATCTAATATTAGAGAAAAACTTTTTGATCTTATTTTTAAAATCAATAAGTATCAAAAAATTATTAATGAAAATAATGTGCAAGTTTCTGTTGATGAATTTTTTGCAGATATTAAATATTATGATTATTTAGCAAATGAAGATACTTTTAAAAATGGAAAAGTAGATAATGTTAAAGAATTATTAATCATCATTTCAAACTGATTTAGAAATAATCCTAAAAAAACATTTCAAGATTATTTTGAAGAAATTTCTCTAGTTCCAAATGCTAGTCAAGAAGATGATAAAAACACGGTTTCATTAATGAACATTCATAATTGTAAAGGATTGGAGTTTAGTTATGTTTTTCTTGTGGGTTTATCAGAAGAAATTTTGCCTTCTAAAAAAGCTTTAGAAAATGACTTCGATGATTCAAATCTTGAAGAAGAAAGAAGATTAGCTTATGTAGCAATCACAAGAGCTAAAAAAATGTTATTCTTAACAGATTCTGATGGATATTTATTTGGTAATTTTAAAACTCAGAAAAAAACTTCAAGATTTATTGGAGAAATGGGAATTGTTCTTGAAAATGAAAATCAAAAAACAATGGAACAATATATGAATTCTGTACTTTTGAATAAGCAAGTAGATTTAATGAAAGATTATCAAACAAATAATGATGATATCTTTGTAGGGGACAAAATTGTCCATAAAGTTTTCGGAGAAGGAATTGTTCTTGAAGAATCTTTAGGTCAAATTACAGTGCTTTTTACAAATAAAAAACAGCCTAAGACACTTTTGAAAAATCATGCATCGATTTCAAAGATTATAAATTAAACACATTCAAGTATTTGCTTGATGTGTTTTTCATTTCTAACTCTTCAAAAATTTCCATAGCTTCTTTTTGAAATTTATAGCTCAATTTAATGTCTTCTAAACTAAAATTCAGATTCACATCTGTTTTTAATTTAGCAATTTTTTTATACAAAAAAGCCTTGTCTTTTTCTAATTCCAAAACTTCTTTTACTTTTTTACTTTTTATATTTGCTAAATTTTCATATAAATTTTCAATGATTTGAAACTCACTTAATAAATTAATTGCAGTTTTAGGTCCGATTCCGCTAATTCCTAAGTAATTATCACTTGCATCACCAGCAAGAGCTTTGAAATCTGGGATTTGATTAGGAAAAATTGAATGCCTTTCAAAAAAATTGTTTTCATTATCAATTACATATTCATTTTTATCTCATTTTGAAATTACAGAGACATTTTTTGCAACTAATTGCAATAAGTCTTTATCAGAAGAATAAACAATTACTTCATCTTTTGAAGTGTTAATTTTTGAAACTCAAGTTGCAATTAAATCATCAGCTTCAATTAAACTTTCTTCAAATCAACAAATTCTCATTTTACTTAAAACACGTTTGATATAAATGAATTGGACTTTTAAACTATCTGGAGTAGATTGTCTTTTGCTTTTATACTCTTCAAAAAATTCGTGTCTAAAAGTTTTTCCAGGTTTATCAAAAGCAACAAAAATATGAGTTGGATTTAGTTCTTTTAACAATTTAAAAATAGTATTAATAAAAGTGTGCACAGCATTAGTAGGAATCCCAGTGGAAGTTTGTAAAGATGAACCTATATAAGCTGTTGCAAAAAAAGATTTAAAGGCTAAAAGATTTCCATCAATTAATAAAATTTTATTCATACTCATGCTATTGTTCTCCTTTTTTAGAGTTGTTAATTATTCTTCAATTAGGCCTTAATGAATAACTAATTAATCCATCATATTTTTTCATAATGATGTTGGCAATTAAAATATCACCATCTTTTAACTCGCGGTATTTTTCAATATCATTAAAAATTGCTGTCTCAACAACTTTTGTTCTATCACTAAAAATTAATTTTATATATTCCTTGTTTTTACTCTTAGTTCTTGAAATGAAAATTTTATCCACAATGATTGCAACATTATATTCAATATTCAAAATCAAATTATTTAGTGTATTTTTTGTTTCATATTTTAATGTTGGAAAAGCATTAAAAACCATTCCTAAATATTCTGATTCATTTTTCGCTTCAAAAGACAAATCTCTTTTGTCTTCGACAATTGTATGTTCTTTTGAAAGTCCAAAATTAATTTTTTCAATTCCGTTTTCATCTTTAAAAAGAACTGTTTCTGCATAAGCATAAGCTTGGGTTAAATTTGCCAAAAGAGTTTGCATTGATCCAAAATTTCTTAGCGCATTTGATAGTATTAGTTTTTCCAAAATACCTTTAGTTATTCCAACAAAATTTAATCTTGCTACAAGAGTAAAAAAAGAACTATATTTTCCATTTTGATTTCTCTCATCTAGAATTTTTTGTATTGCAACTTTTCCTAGACCTTTAATCATAATCAAAGGTAAAAATATTTTTTCAAAATCACTAAAAGCTTTAAAATCGGAAACATTAATGTCTGGACTTTCAACAGTATATAAATTATTTTTTGCTTCAATAACATATTTATTAATTGTTTCTAAAGAATCTGATGAGGAAATTAAAACAGTATAAAACTCAAGTGGAAAATTAGCCTTCAATTGTGCAAAATAAAATGTTGTTGTAGCATAAGAAACAGCATGGCTTTTATTAAAACCATATTGAGCAAAATTTTCAATTTTACTAAAAATCTCATTAGCTACTTTTTCGCTTTGACCATGTTGGATCGAAGAACTAATAAAAAGATCCTTAAATTTTTCAATCTCTTCGGAATTTTTCTTGCTAATTGCTCTTCTTAAAATGTCTGCTTTTGCATATGACAGTCCCGCATATTTTTGTACAATTTCTAAAATTTGTTCTTGATAAATAATAATTCCATGTGTTTTAGAAACTATTTCATCATAAAGTTTTTCAACATGTTTGATTTTTGAAGCATCATTTTTATTATCTATGTATTCTTGAATATATTGCATAGGTCCGGGTCTATATAAAGAAATTACGTCAACAATATCACTGAATTTACTAATTTTGACTTTTTTAATTGTTTGGATCATACCCGGAGATTCTAATTGAAAAACTCCAGCAGTATTTCCATCTGATAGTAATTGAAAAGCTTTTTTTGGATCTAAATCTTTTTTTAATTGTTCAGTATATTCATCTTCATTTGAAAAATTGTATTTTATTTTATATGCTTCTCTTATTTTTTGTTCTATTAATTTAATTGTGCTTAAAGCTTTTAAACCTAAAAGATCAATTTTTAATAAACTAAAATTTTCTAAATAATTCATTGAATATTGAGTTTGGATATTTGAAACACTACTTTGCATAATTGGAATTATTTCAATTAAATTTTTATTAGAAATAATAATACCAGCAGCATGAGTTCCAACTTGTCTTGGGAAATTTTCTATTTTCCTTGCATTTTTATATAACAATTCATGTTTAGGAGAAGCTAGCATTTGAGCTTTAAATTTAGTTGTTCTATAAGCTTCATCTAAATTTTGATTCAATTTAACTAATTTAGAAATATTATTCATATCTACTTGAGTAAAATTTAAATTTCTTCCAACATCTCTTAAAGCCATTTTAGCCCCGAATCTTTGAAATGTTGTAATTAAAGCAACTTTTTGGTGACCATATTTTTTAGTAACATATTCAACAATTTCATCTCTTCTATCATCTTGAAAATCAATATCAATATCAGGCATTGTAATTCTTTCAGGATTTAAAAATCTTTCGAAAAGTAAATCATATTTTAGTGGATTGATTGATGTGATATTTAATAAATAAGAAACAATTGAACCTGCAGCCGAACCCCTTCCCGGTCCTACTGAAATTTTATTTTCCTTAGCAAATTTTACAATATCATAAATAATTAAAAAATAATCTGCAAATTTCAAAGAATTAATTACATTTAATTCATAATTAATTCTTTCTTTTACATTTTGGTATTTTTCAAATTTTTTAATTTTTTCTAAAAAATTCTTATAAACAATTTCTTTTAATACAATACTAGAATCAATTTTTAGATCATATTGAGGTAAATAATTTTGATATTCTTTTGGAAATTCCACATTTGAATTTTCAATAATATAAAAAATATTGTTTAAAACATTTTGTGGTAATTTTTCATTTATTTCATATTCAGGTAAAGTAAATTCTTCTTCTTCATTATTTGCAATTTGATTAAAAGTTTTTAAAATTTCATTATCTTCTTTTTCAAGAATTCTTATTTCTTTAGTAAAAATAGCATTTTTATGTTTTGGATCTAGACTATTAATGTAATAGTTTTTTATTTCTATTGATTGTCCAAATTTTGAAAAAGATCCTTTTGTTGGATGATCAATAATAAATAAATTAGTAGAATCAATATGATTTAATTCAACATTTTCATTCAACATTTTCTTAGAACTCAATTTTATAAGTTCTAAATATCCTTGATAATTTTTTGCAATCAAAACTAATCTATAATTTTCAACATCTAAATCTAGACCAATAATTGGCTTGATGCTATTTTTCTTACATAATTCATAAAACTCAGGAACACCAAACATTGTATTATGATCTGTTAAAGAAAGATATTTAAGTTGATTGTGTTTTGCATAAGATATAAGATGCTCTAGTGAAATAGCAGATTCTAAAATTGAATACTCACTATTTGTATGTAAGTTAATAAGCTTTTCCATTTAATTATTATAAATTATTTTCAAATTAAAAAATATCACAAGCATTTTTATAGTTTATATTTAAGGCGATTCAACATATGGTGCCACCTACAGGAATCGAACCTGCGACCTCATCCTTACCATGGATGCGCTCTACCGACTGAGCTAAGATGGCATATGATAATTTTATTATATTGATTTTAAAAAAATTGAAAATTACAAAACTTAATAAAAAATCAAAAAAAATGGTATATTTATTATGTACATAAAAAAATAAATTGGTCTAGACACATTGATAGTGTTGACAACCGAAAGGAAAAAATGAACAAAAAATATGATCCATACAATCAAAATTCATTTTATAATGGAAATGTTAATGGGCTACAAAATACTCAAACACATCAATTTGGTTATCCACAACAAAACACACAAGCTTTTTACCCACAAGCCCCACAACCTGTAAGACCACAGCCACAACAAATTAATTTTAGACAACAATTACCAGTTGCTTACCCAGTGTCTTACCAAGATCAAAATCAGACATCAACTCAAGCATTTTTTAGCAGACATAATTATGTTCCAGCTCAAAATTTATCACAAACACAACAATTTTATAATGTTCCTGTAAGAGAAAAAACAAAACTTGAAGAAAAATTAGATGCTTTAGAAAAAATGTTTAATGATCGTTTAATTAATGCTGAAGAGTATTATGAAAGACGTAAAAAATGAATTTACAATGAATTAGATAACTTACTAAAATAAGTCAATTCAATAAAAAACCCTTAAATGGGTTTTTTTATTGTTTTTTAGCACTCATAATATATTTGTGCTAAAATTTTAAATATGAAAAAAGATTATTATGAAATTTTAGGTCTTACTAAGAGTGCCTCAAAAGATGAAATTAAAAAAGCTTATAGAACTTTAGCAAAAACATATCACCCAGATGTTAATAAAGAAACAAATGCTGAAGAAAAATTTAAAGAAATTACAGAAGCATATGAAATTTTAAATGATGATGTCAAAAGAGAGCAGTATAATCAATTTGGTCATGCTGCATTTGATCCTAATGCTGGAGGATTTGGTGGTCAAAATCCATTTACAAATGCTGAAGGATTTTCTGGATTTTCTGACTTTAGTGGTTTTGGAAGCATTTTTACTGATTTTTTTGGAGGATTTGGAAACTCGCAAAGGGCTAATCCTAATAGGGCCCAAAGAGGAGAAGATCGTCATGCTGTAATAAAAATTTCTTTTATTGATTCTGTTTTAGGAAAAGAAATTGTTGAACCATTAGAAAAATTTGAAACATGTAATACATGTAATGGATCAGGAGCAAAGTCTCAAAGCGATATAATAACCTGTACTCAATGTAGTGGAATGGGTGAACAAATAAAAATTACCAAAACTTTTTTGGGGCAAATGCAACAAAATGTTATTTGTTCAAAATGTAATGGAATAGGAAAAGAAATTGTTGAGAAGTGTTTAATTTGTAAAGGTAAAACACACACAAAAACTACAAAAAACATTACAATAAAAATTCCTGCTGGAATTCAAAATGGACAAACTTTAAGAGTTGAAAATTATGGTAATGCAGGACTAAATGGTGGTTCAAATGGAAATTTAATTCTTTCTATTAAAGTTTCTCCACATAAACATTTTGTTAGAAAAAATAATGATATTATTTTAAGGCTTCCAGTTTCAATTAAAAGTGTTATAGGATCAGAAAAAGTTGAAGTTCCAACACCATATGGATTTGAAATTATAAAAATTGACCCTAATATAAAAACAGGTGATGAATTAATAATAAAAAATAAAGGAATTATTACAAAGTACGAAAGTGGGAAGATGATTGTCATCTTTGAAATATTCATTCCTAAACTAACTTCTTTTGAAAAAAAAGAAATTAGCACAATTTTAGAAAAAAATGCTGACAAATTTTATGAAAAATGAATAAAAGAATTTGAATAATTTATTTATAATAATAAAATATGGCAAATACAAAAAAAGGTATAGTAAAAAAAATACCTACTTATTTTGAAAATAAAAATGAAAATAATCAAGAATTCACAAACATTATTAATTTAGTTTTAAATCAATATGACAATTCTAATAATTTAAAACTTTTAGGAATTCTAACAAAAAGTCCTAAAATATCAGAATCACTTTCAACATATTTAAAATCCAATTCTTTTTTTAGTCCTTTAAAAGAGGAAAAAATAAAAACTGTAAATTTATATGATTCTAAAAAAATCGATTTTCATATTCAAGAAATTAAAAAAAATATTGAAACTAATTATGAAGATAAGACCGAATCTTTCATCAAAAAATTATCTTCTAATAAATATATTGATGATTTTATTTCGAAATGAGAAGAGCAAGAAAATTCAAAAAATATAAATAAAAATGACATTGTAAAAGTGTCTGTTCAAAAAATTGAACTTGTTGAAGATGCAAATCTATCTTCAAAATCGCCAACAAAAATTAATATTGCAATTGATGGTCCTTCTGGAGTTGGAAAATCTTCTATTTCAAAACTTTTATCAAAAAAATTAAATTATACTTTCATTGGCACAGGAAAAATGTATCGTGCTTATGCTTTAAATGTCATGGAAAATGGAATTAATTTTGAAAATAATCCAAATGTTGAAGATCAAGTGGCTAATCTTTGGTCTGATGATATGATAGAATATTTTAGTGAAGATGAAATTCTTTTAAATAAAAAAAATGTTGCATCATTTTTAAATGACAATGAAATAGCTAAAATTGCTTCTAAAATTGCAAAGTTACAGAAAATTAGATCTCTTCTTGTTGAATATCAACAAAAATTAGCTGCAAAAAAAGGTATTATTATGGAAGGTAGAGATATTACTTTTAAAGTTTTACCTAATGCTGAGTTGAAAATTTTTCTTACAGCAAGTAAAGAAGTAAGAGCTAAAAGAAGATTTGATGAATTAAAAAACACTAATTCCACAATAACTTATACAAAAATTTTATCCGAAATGGAAGATCGAGATTATGTTGATTCAACTAGAGAAATTGATCCATTACAAAAAACAGAAGATTCAATAGAAATTGATACCTCTAGTATGACAATAGAAGAAGTTGTCCAAAAAATTTATGATTTGGCAAAAGTCAAAGAAGAGGAATTGAAAAATGAGTAAATTAATTGCCATTGTTGGAAAACCAAATGTGGGAAAAAGCACAATTTTTAATAGAATAATTGGAAAAAGACAAGCTGTTGTTGCAGATATACCAGGTGTAACAAGAGATAGATTATATGAAAAAGCTACTTGAGATGGAAAAACTTTTGAAGTTGTTGATACAGGTGGGATCCAAATAGAAGATGTGCCTTTTCAAAAACAAATTAAAATTCAAGCAATGATTGCAATTGAAGAAGCTGATGTAATTATTTTTGTTGTAGAAGGAAGATCTGAATTAAGTAAAGATGATTATTTAATTGTTGATATTTTAAGAAAATCAAATAAGCAAATATTTTTTGTTGCAAATAAATTAGAAGACAATCATGAATTTGATCATTCCTTATATAAACTTGGCTTTGATAAAATCTTTAAAATTAGTGCCTTACATGGAGAAGGTATTGGAGACTTACTAGAAGCATGTACAAAAACCTTTCCTAAAGATGAAAATATTGAAGATAAAGATTTTAAAATTGCAATTATTGGGAAACCAAATGCAGGAAAAAGCTCTCTTTTAAATACAATTCTTGATGAAGAAAGAAGTATTGTATCTCCAATTCCAGGAACAACACATGATCCAATTAGTGAATCATTTTATTATAAAGATGAAAAATTGAAAATTATTGATACAGCTGGAATTATAAAAAAATCAAGAATGGCAGATGATATTGATTTTTATATTTTGAATAGAGCCTTCAAAACAATTGAAGAATCAAATCTTGTTTTATTAATATTAGATGCCT